>JBCCLI010000015.1:0-35334 GCA_039026975.1 Bacteroidota bacterium
AAGCCAAAGCAGCCAATAGCTCTTCTGCTGTTCTTTCTGTGTGAACAAAATACCTGAAAGAATTAAGGCTAATCCAGGCCATGAGCTAAGATAAGCGATAAACCTTTCTGCTAGATTAGTCCACGGGTAAGGGTCCATCCGCTGCGCCCAAGTCCCAAAGTACCACTCCCACATCTGGATCATCTTCAGGTAATTAGGGATAAACTCCCAGTCAGGAGCAGCAGCATTTACGCTGTTTACATGACTCCTCCATAAAAGGAATGCCAGAACTGGTAAGACAAAGACTCCTACAGTCTTCATGACCCGCTTGACTCTTCCTTGCTGGTAGGCATACCATACTAGTGGTAAGAATAGAAAGAAACCATAAGGCGCTTTGATCAGAAAACCTATGATAAATAGGGCTGTACTCAGAAACCAATACTTCCATGAGGAGGAAAGAATATCCTTATGGGCATAGTACAACCCTGCCAGCATGAAAAACATGGCAGAGAAGTCTACATGTATACTCCTGGAATAGTACAGACCTAAAGGAATACAGAGGTAGATAACAGTAGCTAAGGTAGCTGTCTCCTCTTCCAGTATATGCTTCAATAATAGCCAGAAATAGTAAGTACCCCCTAAAAAAAAGAGGAGGAAAATAGCTCTGGCCACAGCGTGTTTAGCCCCAAAGATATGATACCCTATGGCTGCTACAGCTTCCGGTAAGGGGAACTCTAAAATGACTGTATCTTCAGTCCCCATCCAGCATACGCTTGGGTGGAGCAGGTCTATCCCGTTCTGGTAAAAGTCCCAAATATAGTGAGCAGTATCACTCTGCCGCCAGGAGTGTGGATCTTCTATGTAGGGGCTAAAATGAAGGAATCTTTGCCCAATGAGCAGCAGTATCAGACCTATCCACAGCCACTTTACCCAATCCGAAAACATATCTTATTTACAGTCCTGACTAATATATTTTCCATCAAATCTAGCCTCAGTGACTTTCATCTTAGGGATTTTCACGATCTGGTAAGGGTAGGTGATGGCCATAGTGACCATGCAGCTAGGTCCAGGAGAATAAAAATTTCTGCTTACTTGCAGGATATTCCCCTCTTGTTTGATCTCTATAATTTTCACACTATACCCCCCACTATTTTTCATTCCCATGAAGCAGCCTACCATCATATGAGTAGTAAAATCTATATCCATTTTTCCGGAGGAAGGAACATTGCTACGAAACTTCTTCCACTGCTCTTCTGAAGAGATTAATATATCCTGAGCTTGTTCCATAAGCCCTATGCCTCCGGGGTTAATGGCTTCAAATGAAATACTTTGGGGGCCTTTCACTGTGGTATTAGTTGAAGGTGCTACCGTTTGGGCTGGACTGCTAGTCCTGCAAGCAGGCAGTAAGAGAAGTCCTATTACCAAACAGATGGCATATTTCAGTATATTTTGCTGTGAATTCATTTGGAGATATACCTTTTGCATTTCCTCAATATACCCTTCGATATCGCGAACAGCAAGGACAAACCCAGGTTTGGGATGAATTACGGAAGAAGTGGGTGGTCCTGACTGGGGAGGAATATGTTCGACAGCAGCTAGTCTCCTTCATCACTCAGGAGAAGAAGATTGGGAAAGGAAGGATAGGGATAGAAAAGGAGATCCACTACCATCAGCTCAGAAAAAGGTTTGACCTTGTGATCTTTGATCAGGAGGCCAGGCCCTTTATTCTCATAGAATGTAAAGCCCCTGCTGTAAAGTTGAGTGAACAGACTCTTCATCAGATAGCCAGGTATAACCAGGTTTTTCAAGCACAGCACCTTCTGCTTACTAATGGCCCTACGCTCTGGTTTTTCTCCAGAAATACTGAGGGAACATATGATTATCAGGAAAAGGGGTGGTATGAGGACTAGTCTATCACTCTCCTCACAAACCAGGTATCATTCAGGGTAACACCTAACTGGAAGCGGGCATAAAGCTCTTCCAAAGGTTGGCTGTTAAGGTTTCCTCGCCGCCCAAAAATAAAGCTCATATTTATCCTGGAGGAGGCACGCCCTCTGTCAAATCTATTGGTAGCTTTTAAAGCGGAGGGTAAGGCAAATCCAAAGGTAACCCCTACATCATTAACAGCTTCCTCTTCAAACAGTATATAGCTCTGCTTTACATATCCCCCAAATCTGTAAGAAACCCGGTTGAAATATTTATTAGACTCATAGTTAGGCGTCCATTCTCCCCCTACAGATACTCTCCAATCAGCCCCTAGGTCTACATCATCATCAAAATACTCAAAAGTGGACCAGTCCTGATAAACAAAATCTGCTCCTAAAGACCATCTGGCAGGCTTATGAATCATAGCTCCTACTCCTATTCTCAAAGGAAGAATGACATCTCCTTCCTGGTCTCTGATGGTGTCATTAAGGGTACTGGTAGGATCAAAGGAATTAACCAGGAAAGTTTGTCTGGATCCCTCCAGGGTAGACTGAATATCCATGGAGGCCCCTAATCGTAAGAATACCCCATCAGTCCCTTTAATACTATCTATCACGTACATGCCGCCAAAGGAGGCCCCGGGTCCTGAGAGGTAAATATCTTCATCAAATCTTGCTGGAAGAAAATTGGTAGCTCCTGTATTTAAGGTGGCTTCACTACTATATTCTGTCCGTCCAAAATTGAAGTTAAAGCTAGCCCCTACCCTTAGTTTTCTCTTTAGTAGTCTCACACCTATACCCCCATACACTTGATTTAATCCTCCCTGGCCTTGATAGTTAGCCAGCTCTGAAAAAGTAGTATCTCCCACAGCTATGTTCTCCCGCAAGCTATTTACGTTATAGCCTACTATGCTGTAGGGGGCAAATCCCATTACCAATATCACTTTTCTATTAGAAGAAAATCCTAAGCCTATGTTTTGGAAACCAGCCGTTACCTGGTCTTCATTAGTAATATCAGATCTAAGAGAACTGTACTGCCCAAATCCGGATATATCCAGAGTAGTATACACTAAATCAGCAAAACTGCCAGGATTCTGCCTATTGATAGAGAAATAATTATCTGTGGCTATGCTTATTCCCCCCATAGCTGCATTCCTAGCATTTATATTTCCTTGGATATCTCCTATTCCATACCTGGAATAGGGACTGATGGTCAGCTCCTGAGCTAGTAGGGTAGTTCCCCCCAAAATCAGCATCAGCACAGAACAAAGCAGTTTTTTCATGAATGTTGTAAGATATAGTGAATTCCCTTTAGGACCAGTTCAGGGTCGACAAAGTTGATGCTTTTTAATTGATTTTCAAACCGTATTCCATCTCCTCCTGTAAGAAAGACTATGGGTTGTTCTCCTAATTCTTCTGCAAAGCGGTTAGCCATCTGCTGAACTTCTGCCAAAAGGCCATGTACTACCCCTGAACGTATACTCGTATGGGTAGTGTTGCCTATGACAGGATTTTCCCCCTCCATCTCTACCAAAGGTAGGGAAGCAGTATAGGCATGAAGAGAAGAAAACCGCATTTGTAACCCAGGGGAAATAGCTCCTCCCAAGTATGCCCCTTCTGCGTTCATAAGGTCATAGGTAATGGCTGTCCCAATGTCTATTACTAATACGGCCTTGTCTGGAAATTGCGCTCTTGCTCCTATTACTCCTAGAATTCTATCCGTCCCCAGCGTATGGGGTGTTTTATAGGTATTGATAATGGGAAGTGAGTCGTCTACCTGGATACGTCTTATCTGAAAATGCTTAGAGAAAGGACCCTCAGTCAACCATTTTTCCCAATCAGTATGCTTACCTGTGCGAATCCAACCCAAGGGAACTGCCCCTGAGAGGGGTAGGCTGATTAGTAGAGCCTCCAACTGCTGGGGCTCATCTGGGAGAAAAGCTAGGGAAGCTGATAATTGTCCGTTAGTAAATAATCCTACTTTGACTAAGGTGTTCCCCTCATCTACTGCCAGCAAATAGGAAGAAAAATCGTTTTGGGTAGCCATGGCTAGCAGAATGAGATTTCTTTTAAGCCAAAGGTGCGCTGCCTTCCTTCTATCTCCATCAAAATATCTCCGGATGGCTCCACCGCTATGACTTGGGCTAACATTTCTTTCCCTTCTTTTGAGACATGTATCCATTCCCGGAAGCCGTATAGATGCTGATAATACTCTTGGTCAAGCGCCTGGGAGCCTCTTTCTCTTACCCTTAGGTAGCGGGACTCTATTTGGTGCAACATTTCAGTTAGGACCTCTTCCCTATCATAGTTTTTTCCGGTGTGGGCTTTCATAGAGGTAGCAGTAGCCTGAACGGATGCTGGAAATAGCAGCTGGTTCACATTAGCCCCTATTCCTATTACAGTGGACTTAAGTAGGGCAGCGGTAAGTTGATTCTCAATGAGAATCCCAGCTACCTTTCTATGGTTTATTCTCACATCATTAGGCCACTTTACCTGCACCAGGGCATCAGGCATAAAGTACTGAATAGCTGCTCTTACCCCCAGACAGGCGGCTTTACTGAGGGAGAATACGTCTTTTAACGGTAGGAAAGTGGGATAGTAGATCAGGCTGAAAGTCAAGTTTTTCCCCTCCTCAGAAAACCAACTGTTTCCTCTTTGGCCTTTTCCGGCAGTCTGTTTATGTGCCCAGATTACAGTCCCTTCAGGTAAGTCTGTATCCAGAAGTTTGATAGCAGCCACGTTAGTGGAATCTATTTCAGCTAGCTCAATAAAATTCTTTCCCGTAAATAAGGTAGCCAAACTGATATTTTTGTTAAATTTGATTAGCACCCAATCGCAAACGTGCTATTTAGCTGGAAAAAGCTCCAGCCCTTATAACGCAATTTATCATTCTATTTAACAACTATATGATTAAAGCAAGCTGTTTATTCACTACTTACGGTTATAGCGCCCAGTCCCAGTTTTCACGTCTTTCCATCCTCTCACCCTCCCTCAGAGAATATATCCAAACCAGGCCGCTGAATCTCCGTAAGTCTATTCACCTATGAGAGATACGATAGTAGAAACCAAGACCCTCTGTGATACAGCTATCCAGGCCTTGGAAGAGATCAAAGGACAGCAAATAGTATTGATGGATTTAAGAGAGGTGGAGAGTGCTGTTTCTGATTATTTTGTGATATGCACAGGTACTTCTGATAGGCACGTTCAGTCTCTTGCAGACTCTGTGCTGGATGAGATGAAAAAAATGGGGGAAATCCCCATTAGTAAGGAAGGGGTACAACATGGTGAATGGGTACTCCTGGATTATGCTTCTCTGGTCATACACATATTCCAGCAAGACCAGCGAAATTTCTACAGACTAGAAGACCTGTGGGGAGATGCTAGCTTTACAACAGTAGGAGAATAACTTTTAGGACAAAATCTGGCAGGTAGGCGCGTACTCTTTCACTATCCCCCACTCATGTTCCGGGATACTGTTAAAGTAGGCTGAAATTATGCTTAGGTTTTCCATACGTGTTACCCCTAAAATAGATTTTAGCCCACAAGAATTACAGTACAGCTCACGTAGATTGGTCAGATTATGAATCTTCTCCTGTATGGGGTAATCTATATAGGTGTAGGACACATCCAACACCTCTAGATTAGGAGTATCCGGCAGAGTAGTCAGATAATCAAATTCACAAAACGTAGCGTGGAGTTCTTTCAGATTATTGAGGTATGCAATAGGACTCAGGTCTTTTACTAAGGTCTCACTGATGTCCAGGCTTCTTATGTTGGGCATGTAGGCCAGTGGAGAAAGATCACTAATGGGATGGCCATAGCAGTCAAGCTCTTCTATAGTCAATAAATACTCAAGGTCCTTAGGGCCAAAGCAGTCCTCTAGCTCCAGGTTAGCAGCTAGAATATTTTTCCACTCTTTGGATAAGGAGTTCCATAAACGGCAGTAATCAGAAGGACTAGATTTGGGTACGTTAGACATAGCCTGCGTGTTTGAAATCCAAATAAAGCCTAATGAATATGACTTCTCTTACAGATAGGAGATAAACATTACATGAGAATAATAGCTAGCATTCTCGTATTAAAAGCAACACATTTTTTCTTGCTGAACCATTCAGTAAACCAAACAAAATAAGGATGATCCAGGGAGAGAACGGAGCTTTGGAGATATGAAATGCCGATTTTATCAAAAACTACATGGCAGGAAATTACGAGTTTTCAGAAAGGATAGCTCTATTTTCCTGCGTAAGAGAAAAAGCCTAAACACAAAAAAACGCATTTTCTTCTTCAATATTGAAAAAAATGCGCCATTTCTAACCTAGATGGCCAGAAGTAAGACCTTAGGCCTTCTGAAATTTTTCTTTGATCTGGGTGACGGGTAGGTCCATTAGCTCAAAATTAGGATGGATATTCTTCAGGAGATCAAATTTCTCACAGTACATACTTGTAGACTTTTGGTTCTTTTCCACAAAGTTTGAAAGCTTCAAAAAGTATTCTTTAACAGTAGGATGAGCTTTCTCCAAGATTAGGGCTCGAAGCTTATCTATCTCGAACTGTTTTTCTCTGGCTATGTAAGTAATAAGGAGGGACTTCATCCTCTTCTGCTCCAGGTCATAGAAGTCAGACTCAGAAAATGACTTTACTAGCTGGTATAAGTAAATACGCTGGTCAGGGTTTTCCATATACTCACTGAGTTTATCCCAGAACAAGTAGGGTATGTATATTCCCCCAAAACGAGAGGCAGACTGAACTAAAAATCTATTGAATGTATCCTCATCTTCACCAGCTTCATGGTGCAACTCTGTCAGCTCTTTTACGATATCTTCACGGCGTTCTTCAAAATCTTCTCCTTCAAATTTATCTTCTATGTTATCTAATAGCTTAGCAATCTCCATTATGTATGATTTATCAATTTTAAGTGGGGGGATCAAAAAATGATTTGAGTCCGATAGCTAAAATTACGAAAAGCCATAGTCCAGAACAAAATTCTGCCTATAGCTAACTGTATTTAATTCAGCAGGTTGTATTATCTCTAACGGGATATCCCGGGATTTAATTCCCTACCTCTGAGAAAAACTTCAATCTTACTAGTCTGATATCTTCCAGCTCGGCTTCCCCACTAAATTCTTCTTCTGCCTTTGAGAGTTCTCCATCTTCTGCATTCATGAAGTAATCATAGATGTCTTCTATTAGGTCATCATCTATTTGTTCATCAATGTAATAGTTAATATCCAGCTTAGTCCCTGAGAAAACGATCTGCTCAAGATTATCTAATAGCTCATCAAAGCTTAATGACTTAATTTCAGCAATCTTATTTAGAGGGGTTCTTCTATCCACATGCTGAATGATAAATAGCTTATTCATGGACTTTCGTGCGGTAGACTTCACCACTACTTCAGAAGGTCTTTCTATGCCATTAGCTTCTACATGATCCTTAATAAGCTTAATAAAGGGAGCAGCAAATTTCTGTGCTTTCCCTCTGCCCACTCCAGTTATGTGCTGAAACTCTTCCTGAGAAATAGGGTACTTACTGGCCATCTCCTCTAGTGAGGGATCTTGGAAGATTACATAAGGGGGGATACTCTTTTCAGAGGCAATTTTTCTCCGTAGCTTTCTTAGTTTTTCAAAGAGTCCCTCATCATAGGTCTTAAAATCCTCTACCGGCTCACTGTTAGATTTGAGCTTTTCAAAGTCCTGAAATTTCACAAGCTGAATGGGGTGCGGAGCGTGTAGATATTCCACCCCTCTTTCTGCTAACTTCAGTACGCCGTAGTCATCTATATCCTTAATGAGAAAGTCATGGACTATAAGCTGGTTAAGAATAGCCTTCCAGGTTTTCTCGTCTAACTCTGCCCCTTTGCTGTAGGAAGGGAGCTTTTCATGCTCATATAGGTTTACCTGTTGGTTTTTACTGCCTCTTAATACATTTACCAGATGGACAGACCCAAACTTCCCGTTCAGCTGGTTTACACTCTCCAGGGCTAGCTGCACCCACTTCCTGGCTTCAAACTTCTCCTTGGGATACCTGCAGTTGTCACACATCTTATTACAGGCTTCTTCTTCAAACTTTTCTCCAAAATAGTGGAGCATCAGCTTACGCCTACAAGTCCCTGACTCAGAAAAAGCTGCCATCTCATACAAAAGGTGCTTGCCAGATTCTTTCTCACTGACAGGCTTATCCTTCATAAACTTTTCCAACTTCACTATATCATTGAAGTCATAGAAAAGGATACAGTTTCCTTCCAGGCCGTCTCTTCCGGACCTTCCCGTCTCCTGGTAGTAACTTTCTATACTTTTAGGTACATCATAGTGGATAACAAACCTGACGTCAGGCTTATCTATGCCCATACCAAAGGCAATAGTAGCTACCACCACCTGTATATCCTCACTCAAAAACATGTCTTGATGCCTGGACCTGGTAGAAGCATCTAAACCGGCATGATAAGGAACTGCTTTTATGGCATTTACATTCAAAATCTCCGCCAGCTCTTCCACTTTCCTCCGTGAGAGACAATAAATGATCCCTGATTTATCTCCCTGAGACTTGATGTATTTAATGATTTCAGTGGTAGCAGCTTTTGTGCTTACCTTAGGGCGAATTTCATAGTAGAGATTTTCCCTGTTGAAGCTAGTGATGAATACATTAGCATCATGTACCTGTAGATTATGGAGAATATCTGTCCGTACCTTAGGGGTAGCTGTGGCTGTCAAGGCTATGATAGGAACACTTCCTATCTGGCTCATGATTTCTTTTATTCTCCTATATTCAGGCCTGAAGTCATGACCCCATTCTGAAATACAGTGGGCTTCATCTATTGCTAAAAAGCTGACTTTAGCCTGCTTTAGAAAATCAACTATTTCTTGTTTCACCAGAGATTCAGGTGCTACATACAGCAGCTTTAGGGTCTTATTAAGCACTTTTTCCTTGACGGCCTCATAATCAGCCCTATTCATGCTACTATTTAAAAATCCGGCCTCTATCCCAAATGCACTTAGCTGGTCTACCTGATTTTTCATGAGTGCTATCAAAGGAGAGATGACCAGTGCGGTCCCTTCCATTAATAACGCAGGTAACTGAAAACAAAGAGACTTCCCCGCCCCTGTAGGCATGATCACAAAGGTATTTTCTCTGGCCATGACACTTTGGATGACCTCCTCCTGTTTTCCTCTAAAGGAGTCATATCCAAAATATTTTTTCAGTGCATGCACAAGTGAGAGAGCCTCTGGTGCAGTAGTGTCGTTCACAGTTGCTTAACGGTTATAGTATGTAATCAGAAAGCTGTATGAGAATAGACAAAGTAACTTCATCCTTGAAACAAACCTACCCACACGCTCTTTTTCGACTACTTAAAATAAATAAAAAACCCCATTTTAACTAAATCCTAGATGAAGATAGGGGAAGAGGAGGGAAGGAGAAAACTTCTGTAGACTTTTCTTTCTCCTGGCATGCTAACAGGGAATATTTTTCTGCTACAGTGAGGGTTATCCATTAATGAAATGTTAAAGTCCTGAGGAAATTGATGATTGGTTATTACATTGAGAAATAGAAAAATTCTTAGTATAATATTACATATCCTTAAGCCACGCAAAACTTGTTTTTTACCTCACTAAACGCTGTACGTTTTTTGGTAAAAAGTAAGCAACCTATAGGGTTTGGGCTGCGTTACATATATTGAAATGAAAGTATGAAACTTTCTGATTATCAGGAGGATGAAATAGTCAACGGTTGCCTTGGTGGAGGCCGGAAATACCAGAAGGTGCTCTATGAGCGCTTCTATGGTAGCATGATGGCCGTTTGTCTCAGGTATACCCATGACAGAGAGGAGGCTCGCGATGTACTCCACGAGGGATTTATGAAGGTGTATACTAACCTTCATAAGTATGCCAAAGGGACGAACTTGGGAGCATGGATTAGAAGAATAATGATTAATACAGCTATTGATCATTATAGAAAGAATGCCAAACGACCCAATCTTGTAGAAATTAATCAAGCCATCCATGAAGTGGATGTAAATGATGTAGTTTCTGACCTGAGTGCAGAAGAAATTCTGTTGATGGTACAAAGACTATCCCCAGCATATAGGATGGTATTTAACCTATACGTCATAGAGGGATACTCGCATAAGGAGGTAGGTATTATGCTGGGGATCAGCGAAGGCACCTCCAAATCTAATCTGGCTAAAGCCAGAGCGAAGTTACAACACATGATCACGGAATCCCGAATGGTGAGACCAGCAGAAGGTGAGAACTATGCCTGAGCCTAACTTTGATGACATTATACGCCGTAAGCTCCTGGACTTTCACCCCCCTTCTTCACATGAAGAATGGGGAGAGATGGATTCTATGCTCAATTCCTTTGAGCATAATTTCGATCAACTTTTCCGACATAAATTAACTGCACATGAGGTTTCCTACCAGCAAGCAGACTGGGCCCTCATGGAATCCCAATTACATGGGGTATTTGATGCTTCTATCAAATCAGTCCTGGAAGGATACAGTGCCAGCTTCCAAACTGCTGACTGGCATGCTTTCCAGGAAATTTTAGATGAACCCTTCTATCATACCCTTAAGCAGAAATTACATTCTTATTCTATTCCCTATAAAACAGGAGAGTGGCGAAGAATGCTGACCTACTTAAGAGGAGATGCTATCGTAAAGCCGTGGTATACTGACTGGCGGAAGACCATGGCAGCAGCAGCCATAGCATTAATATGCGTAGCGGCATGGGGATTTACTAAGTTAGAAAGGTCTCCAAGACTACCTGACCTTGCCATCAATGAGATAACCCTCCCTGAGTTAGCAAGCACTTCTCTGTCTGATGAACAGGGAACAGGTATTGAAAATGCTGTAGCTGAAGAAACATCGGAAGTAATATCCTCTCCTTTTTATCAGCCTGAAGTCGTTTCTTCTCCTGAAGAGCTCACGGCTATTACCTTAGCAGAAGCGAATATGACAGCTGATAACATGCTGGCTCAGGATAACCTTAGTGAAAATGAACTGGGCACCAGTCTAGTTCCTGACTGGGCCTCTTCAGAGGTGGGCTATCAGGAAAAAGAATCCCTTCCAGCTCTTTCCAGCCTCCAGTATGATGAACTTAAGTTAGCTTATCCATCCTTACCCAGTTTAGGAGATAAAGTAGCCACCACCGTAGGTGACAAATTGCTATTTGATCCAGAAGTAAAAATCGGATGGGTGAGCGGAACAGCTGATAGTAGAGCAGAGTTAAATGAAGCTGGCAGAGGTGGCTTCATTACAGGCATACGAGCAGAACTAGCCCTTAATGATGAGCTGAGTGTGGTCTCGGGTATACTGTATGCACAAAAAGTATATTTCCACCAAAGAGGTATTTTTACGGCCAACCGTACCCCAGCTACCTTGGAACTAAGCGGGGAGTTCCAAACGGTAGAAGTACCCATCTTGGTGAGGTTTACCTTTCCCTCCCAAAATAAGTTCAACTTGTATCTGCAGGGAGGAGCAGTAACCATGGTTACCCTTAAAGAAGATTATATCACAGAGTCTATTGTGGAGTCAGCTGCCAGAAACAGGCAAGCAGTACCATCTGAAAGGAGTTATAATACCTACTTAGGAAACCTGCAAGCAGCTATTGGCGTGTCATACGAGGTTACTCCTGACCTGGATTTACAACTAGAACCTTATTTCCAGTGGGGGCTTCAAAAAATGGGAAGGGAAGGAAAGAAAATATATTCCAGTGGCCTAATGGTTTCATTCATGTATAACCTAAAAAAGAAAGCTCCACCGAAATTGTAGATGTAAGATTTCCTGAAATTTAATGGTCTTCAGGGCAACATCTTATCTAAGGTTTTCGTAATATTACAATGATTTCAATAAGTATAATTCTCAATTAAGCCGCCTTGAGAAACATTTACCTTTAGCCACCCGTGCCGGGTGGCATTTTTTTATGCCTCATTTTCAGTTTTAGTCTTAGATTTTACCCAGAAGTTATTATAACCCTCTCCTGCCACTACCCAGAGCTTCTGAGTCTGGACTAATTCAAGAATAGCCAAGAATGTAAAAATCACATAGATTCTGTCGTGGATTTCTAAGGCTAATGACAGGAAGTCTACTTTCTCCTGTTCTCTCACTAGGTCAATTATCTGGATCTTTCTTTCTTCAACTGTGTAAGGATACTTTCTAATGACATGCTTAGGTTTAGTAAGGTTATTTTGGTGTTTCTCCCATATTCTCTTAAACACCCGCATAATGGTATATAAGTCCATACCTACTAGCTCCTCCTCTGGATAGTCAGATTGTAGGACCATCTTTTCCTCTTCAGCAGCAAAGCCTCTGTTTACCCGTTGGCTCTGTTCTTCTTCCATAGATGAGAGCTCTGCCAAAACAGATTTATACCGTTTATACTCCAGCAATCTCTGAACCAGCTCTTCCCTGGGGTCTATTTCTACTCCTTCCTCATTTAAAATGGGCCTGGGCAATAGCATTTTGGCTTTGATACGCATAAGGGTGCTGGCAACCAGAATAAATTCTGCCGCCAACTCTATATTCATCGCCTGCATACTATGGATATATTCCAGAAAGTCATTCGTGATTTTTGCGATGGGGATATCATGTATATCCAGCTCATCCCTTTCTATGAAGAAAAGAAGCAGGTCAAAGGGACCTTCAAACTGTTGTAGTTTAATTCTATATGTATCCTGGAGAGATTCCATACCCTCACTAAAATTACTTCTTTTCTGCTGATCTTGAAATGATTTCTTTTTTATACTTTCTAGCAGCCTTTCTGAAAGGCCCTTTCAGCAGGGAGAGCTTATCTAGTACCGCAAGTGCCTGTTCTACCTGACCAAGCTTATCTAGTTCATTAGCCAATGCCCAGAGTGTTTTTTCCCGATAATACCCAGTACCTACTAATTTGAGGGCTCGCTTGAAAGAGGTTACCGCACGAGCTGAATGCCCTAATTCTACCAGGATAAGCCCCTTATAGTAATTAGCAGCCACATGGTCTGCTTGTTCTCTCAAGACTATTTCTATCTCCTCAAGGGCACTTACCAGCTCATTATTTTGATAGGCTTCCAAGGCACTCATTACCCTATCATACAGTATGGCATCTTCTTCACGCGCTATATTAGCATAATCCCTGTCCCCCTTCCTTCTCCCTGCATTTTCCTCTGCTTCCCATCTACTAACATTAGCTGTCTGACTATGGGGTTGTTCTTTTGACTTAGAAAGCTTTTTCCTGTAGGCTATGCCTAAGTCATGAGGGGATTCCTCTTGTAATGCAGCAGGCCTAGTCTCCTTTTTCTGCACATATACATCTGGTAGTTCTTCAAGATCATCATCTATCTCTCCATATAAGGTGGCATAGGGATAGGAAGGTAGCCTCACAGGAACCTCTTCATGAGTAAGAGGCTCTGCAGAAACTTCCGCTTGGGCAACGGTAGCTAGTTGGGCTGTTCCCATAGCTGAATGCTGCTGATTTTCTGCATCTTCTGAAAAGGTATGAGGTAGCGAGACAGGTACTGTTTCCTCTTCCCATGAGAATAACCCTTTAGGCGGTAAAACGAGTTCAAATGCCATTCTATACATATTGGTAGAGTCCAGAAAGGGAGGTACTATGTCCTGCTGCTCCTGGGATTCTTGGCCTGCAAGAAGCGGCTCACCAGTAGCTTCATTGGAAAGTATTTGGAACATATATACTACCGCCAACAGCAAACTGAATGTGGCGGCAGCCGCACCCATATACTGCCAGCTGGTAAAAGAAGTCTTTTTATCTGCCCCGTAGATAGCCCTATTTCTTTTCCTACCCGCTTGCTTAATCTTTTGTTGAGTCTTTCTATCTATACGACTTAATCTATGCGATAGGGTAGGAGAATCCCGTAGTAATTCCAACCCCTCCATAGCATCAGAAAGAAAGGGATCCTCTGCTAACTGCTTAGCCCAATCTTTCTGCTCTTCCTCCACTTGCTCCTGCTCCTTCATTAACATCCTTTTCATAAAGGATAGGCTGGGAAGAGATAATATGTTATGCTTCTTTCTCATTCCTGTATTTTCATCGTAGCAAGATGTTTTTTAAGATTCCGTTTCCCGTTTTGTATATAACTCTTCACTTGTTTTAGGCTATAACCCGTTAATTCAGAAACTTCTTGATACTTCTTTTTTTGTAGGTAGAATAGGGTAATACACTCTTTCTGCTCCTTCACCAGCTTTTCAATAGCATGCTCCAAATGAAGAATGTGACTTTCTCTGGTTAAGATTTCCTCAGGAATAAGGGCTAAGGAATACATCCCGTCTTGCTGGCCCTGAGATTCCTGAAATTCTGCCTGACGCTTAAAGGACTGTTTTCGCTTATCTAGTAACATCAGGCAGTGGTTTCTGGTAACCGTATGTAACCAGTACCTGAACCGTTTTACCTCATAGCGTTTCAGATCCACCAATAGCTTCTCAAAAATACTCATAACAGCATCTTCACTCTCCGCCTCATTTTTCAGGTACTTCATGCAGGTGAGGAAGAGAAGATGTGTATACCTCCTAAATAGCTCTCCCACACAGGCCGGATCACCTTCCGCCTGGTAGTGAGAAACCAATTTCTCATCCTCCCATATTTGAATGTCCTTTCTTATAAGCATGAAACAGCTACTAGTCTAAAGAGAGGAATCTTCTCTAAATTCCACACCTTTTCCTTCATTTATACGCTGAATATGTAGGAAAAGGTGTAAATGAAAAGAGTCGACCACTTGGCCGACTCTCACAAAAGAACTATCTCTCTTTTTGTTAATATCTTCTCTTAAAGGTAAATACACCGTTTTCATGTCCTACATGCCTTAAGAAGCTACCCTGTGGATCCTGGGCCGTATTAAGCTTCACAATTCTCTTTACATCCTCAATCAAGGTGGCAGCAGAAAGTCTTTTCTTCGTGTTTCTCTCCAGATACTTGATAAGGTAACGCGCAAATGGACTATTCTGTCCAGGCTGTCCGTCCCATACCTTTTCAATATCTCCAGAAGTGAAAGCCCATCTTGATCTGCTATCTTCCTCATATATACCTCCTCTAGCATGTGCAAATAAAGATCCGGCATAGCAGGCGTCTGCTATCAGAAATGTATGCCTTGAGTTGATGGTTTTTAGGTAATCATGTATGGTAGAGTTTCTGATAAAGTCAGCTATCTTGTTTAATCTAGCGTCTACAGGAACCCAATATCCTAAGTTAGCCTGGCTATCATAGTATCCATGACCTGCGTAATAGATGAGTAAGTTATCATCTTCAGTAATTCTATCTTGCAGAGTTTCCAGCGTCTCCACTATCTTTTCCCGTGTAGCCTTCTCATTATAGAGTGTAAATACCAGATTCCTATCAAACTGATATTTACTGGTAAGCACATCCGATAAATCCCCACAGTCTTTAACAGCATTATGCAAACGGCTCCAGTGCATATACCTATTTACCCCTATAAGCAGCAGGTAATTTTTACCTTTGTTGGTGGCTTGATAGCTACCAAACCTAGTAGGGGTTTGGTCTATTCTTTCATTACTCTTAGCTACTAATGACCCTTGCGTATACTGAGAAACTGCTGGTGCCTGATACGTAATATGTAGTTTTTTGTGAGTTAGGTTTCCAAAATCATCTTTGGCAGTAATGGTAATAGGATAAGTGCCAGGAGCCAACGGTCCTATATAAGCCTCTACCATTCCTTCAGGAGATACTCTTACAGGCTTGTTATTAATCGTAACTTCTGAGACACCTGAGAAATCCGATACTCTACACTGTATGGTTTCCTTAGCTCTCCTAAACACCACATTCATATTATTATCAGGTATAGGACTGATCATGGCTATGGAAGGTCCATAGGTATCAGCTACCCTGACTTCATTCAGTTTTAAATAATCAACCTCTATTACCGTATTCCCTCCTATGGTAAACCCGTAGTCATTCCCAAAGAGTTCATCTGATTGGGTATTAGCCACCAGCTTCTGGTTAATGAAGAAATACCAGTTAGAAGACACCTTACGTACAGTCAATGTATTATAAGCATGCCCTATTAATTCTTTAGAGAATGCCCACTTTTGAATGTTGAAGGTTTGTCCTTCATAATATCTTGAAATTCTATACCTCCCAGATGGAGTAAAATAGAAGTTATATTCATTTCCTTTTAAATCTCTTCCAAAGGTTAGGCCCGTAAGGCTGTTAGAAGAGGTACTTTCAAATCTTATGCGAATCTCCACTTCGTAATTTCCGCGGTGATTCATAGGGATGGTTCTCCTTTTAAGATAGGTAAGTGGTTTAGGGGATTCACAAACGAATTCTCCATCTCTTATTCTCATTTTAAGAGAATTGGATTCCAGAATCCATCTGTTTCTGTTATCCTCGAATTCATCGAAAAATACAGCAAACTTATCCTGATCAGGAATTCCGTGATACCTGTCAGGTGTCCAACTACCTCTATGCTGGGATATGCTAAGTAAAGGGAGGGCAAAAAGAATAATCAGGATTCCTCTCACTGAGATCCGGCAAGGTACATTAGAAAACAACTTATTAGCGCGTATCGGTTGTTCCATGGTAGAATCCTGCATCAAATATTATATGTTTGGCCTTAGGAGTAATAGATAACTAGCTGCTGATGGCACTACCTAAAATAGTAACGAAATACCATCTTCCAAATTACAATTGAGATATTCTCCAATGTAAATTAAGTATCATTTGCCCAATTTTCCAACACAAAAAGTAAAATATTGATTGAACATGCAGTCAATTTAACTTTACTCCTTCTTCTTACACTTCTGTGAGAACTTCTAGTGTATGAATTCCGTCTGCAAAATCTGAGATGGTTGGACATTGAGTAGCACCAAATTCCGTGCCTTTATTCACTAAACATTGAATTTTTCTAACATTACCTGCTAACAGAGTCTCCAGAGAAGCTTTTCCCTTTACCCTTATAACATTCACTAAACCCATAGGCATGCTTTTTAACTCCGTAGCATATGTTAATAAGCAGGTACCTGCATCTATGTATTCTTGTCCCATCATATTCATTCTTACCCGCTCAAAAGCCAGTTTTTCCAGGAAAAGGGGATTTATGTGTATTACAGGATAAGTAGATAATGCCTTCAGGAGACGTTTATGATCAAAATCTAACGTAACAATCACGTTACTTACGTTTCTACATCCTAAGCCATTATACAAAAGGATGTCTTTACTAAGCTTATTTAGCTGCTCATCTGTAATAAAATCATCGATCATAGCCACTGAAAAGCGGTTTTGACGTACCAGTCTAGGCATATTTTGATATGTATCTTGAATATACCTGCTGGTATTATTACTGCCAGTAGCCAGTAAAAAATCGAGTTCCATCTCTGAAGATAACGTATCATGTATGTGTGCTTCTATCATGGCATCCTCTCGTTTCCAACTATTAATTAACCATTTCATGAGCACTTCATCCTGATGCGAGTATGACAGATACAGCTCATTACCAGATAGTACCCCCATCAACACATCATGAAAACCAACAAATGGCAGATTACCCGCCATGATAATTCCAACCCTCGCGGAGCTACGTTCCACTATTTTTTCTCTGTAAGGTTTCAAAAATGGTAAAAGTGTATCCTTATTTAGCCACGGCAATAGCTGAGATAGACTATGTTTTATGTAGTATGGAGTAAACCATGGATTTCTTTCTATTGCTAGTGCCATCACCTCTTCAGAAATCCCATTTTTGGACAGGCTGTTCTGTAGACTGGTCAGTCCTGCGACCCTATCAGATAGGTATCTCATTTCCATCTCAAGTAAGTATCATTTTTTATTTACCACATGGATTCAAACAATGAAAAGCAAAGCTTGGTTTAATTAGGGTATTAACATACTTTTGGTTGATTTTTACAATATATTTTATAGAGCAGGATTATGGCTATAATGATAACTGACGAGTGCATCAACTGCGGCGCCTGTGAGCCAGAATGCCCTAATACCGCTATTTATGAGCCAGGGGTGAACTGGACATTTTCAGACGGAACAGATGCTACTGGGGAAGTAAGTCTGGATGACGGCTCTATTATAGATGCACAAGATGATCAAGACCCTCTATCTGATGAGGTTTATTATATAGTTCCTTCTAAGTGTACGGAATGTGTAGGTTTTCATGAAGAGCCCCAGTGTGCTGCCGTTTGTCCGGTGGACTGCTGTGTGCCTGATCCAGATAGAGAGGAAGAGGAAGATGTCCTCCTCAAGAAAAAAGATGTTATGCACCTTTAAGTATGACAATAGAACGTATATTTGAAGCCTCTGCAAAGAGGCTTTTTTCATTTCACCTACTGTATGAACAAGGTAGATCTACGTCAAAAATATCAAGCCGTAATAGGATTAGAGGTTCACATTCAGCTGGCAACTGATAGTAAGATGTTCTCCCCAGAAGGGTTTCAGTTTGGAGAATCCCCAAATACTTTCCTTTCTGCAGTTACTATAGCCCATCCTGGCTCCCTACCTACGATAAATAAAAATATTATCAGTTGCGCTGTAAAGCTAGGACTCGCGACTAATTGCAAGATCAACCAAGAAAACTTTTTTGCCAGAAAGAACTATTTCTACCCAGACTTGCCTAAGGGCTATCAGCTCACACAGGATAATACGCCCATCTGTAAGAATGGCTTCCTAGATATTCCTATTAAAGGTGATCAACAAAAAAGAATTCGAATTCAGAGGATTCACATAGAAGAAGATGCTGGAAAGTCCATTCACGACCAGCATGAGCATTTTTCCATGATAGACCTCAATAGAGCAGGGGTGGGATTAGTAGAGCTGGTTACTCATCCAGACATCAGTAGTCCAGAGGAAGCCGCTACTTTCATGGCAGAAATACGCCGCATCGTCAGGTTTCTGGAGATCTCTGATGGGAATATGGAAGAGGGGAGCCTGCGCTGTGATGCTAATGTATCAGTCAAGCTAAAGGAGGAAGAGAAACTAGGAACTCGGGCGGAAATCAAGAATATAAATTCTTTTTCTCAAGTAAACCGATCAGTCACTTTTGAGATAAATCGGCAAGTAGCTCTTGTAGAGTCTGGCGGAACTGTAGTGCAAGAGACACGTACATGGGACACTGCTAACCAAAGAACCCTCAGCATGAGGAGGAAGGAAGAGGCAGATGATTACAGATATTTTCCGGAGCCGGACTTGCTCCCACTAAAGATCAGTGCGGAAGAGTTAGCAGAAATACAGGCCTCTCTTCCCATTCTCCCGCAAAAACTTGAAAAAGTATATGTCCAAGAGCTAGCACTAGCTAAGCATGAAGTGTCTACCTTACTGGAAGATAAAGCGCTATCAGACTTCTTCGAGGAAATGCGTACTGTAGGGAGGGAGGTTAAGGCCTATGCTAATTGGTTATTAGGCCCTGTGAAAGCCTGGATGAATGAAACTCAGTCTTCTATTACAGCTTTTCCGCTATCTCCTACTAAACTGGTCAGTTTGATAGATCTGGTTCAGAATGGCAAGCTTTCTCATAACCTGGCTAAAAAAAGTGTATTTCCTGAGCTTCTGGAAAGCCCAGCCTCATCTGTAGAAGAGATAGCTACTGCCCAGGGAGCATTTGAGAAAAAGGAAGGAACGGAGCTTGCAGAGACCATCTCCCACCTACTAGAGGAATTCCCTAATGAAGTGGAAAAGTTCAAGCGTGGCAAAAAAGGGGTAAGCGGCTTTTTTATAGGCCAGCTGATGAAGAAGACTAAAGGAAAAGCGAACCCAAAGGTAGCCAATAAAATGGTCATGGATGCCCTGAAAGCAGCTACAAAAACCTCCTAAAGGCTATGTAAAAGGCAAACCTTAGTCATTAGCTGGTTGTATACCTTATAAGTAACTGTTATTTTCAGCTTAGTTAAAAGTTAATTAATTACTAGTACCATGGAAGAGACTATTAGTTCCATACTCAGTTTTACTGAAGAGAAAATGAATAAAGCTCTGGAGCACCTGGAGAAAGAACTTACCAAAATCAGAGCAGGAAAAGCAAGTCCTGTTATGCTATCAGGTGTGAAAGTAGACTATTATGGATCCCCCACCCCTATAGATCAGGTAGCTGCTGTCAGTGCTGGAGATGCTACTACCCTCATTGTAAAACCATGGGAGAAAAGTATGATTCAGCCCATAGAACGAGCTATCATGGGGGCCAACCTGGGCCTGAACCCCCAAAATGACGGGGAGATGGTCAGAATCCCTATCCCCAGATTGACAGAAGAAAGAAGAAAAGACCTGGTTAAGCAAGCTAAAGGAGAAGGAGAAACGGGTAAAGTAGCCCTAAGAAGTGTACGCCAAGACAGTAATGCCAAGCTTAAAAAGCTCCAAAAAGATGGTGCTTCAGAAGACGAGATTAAAGGGGCAGAAAGAAAAATCCAAGATCTCACAGATACATTCACAAAGAAAATTGAAGATATGCTGAAAAATAAGGAGGGAGAAATCATGACCGTCTAGGACATTTGACCCATCTTTTTTGACATATTATGGCCAGCCTGATACCCTTAGGCTGGCTTTTTTGCTTGTCTGGAAAGACTAGCCCCCCCCAGGCTTTGGATAAAGACATTTTTGACTAATTTCGGGACAAATTATGTTATCTACCATCCTACCTATAATAGGTACATGAAAGAATCAATTTCCCTCTTTTTAAAAGGTCTTGCTATGGGCGCTGCCAATGTTATTCCAGGGGTTTCTGGTGGTACCATTGCCCTGATTACCGGCATTTATGAAAAACTCATCTTCTCCCTAAAGTCTTTTGACCTGAAGGCTATTTCCTACCTGTTTTCATTCAAAATTCGCGATCTGGCTGAACATGTAAACTTCCGCTTCCTCTTCTTCATATTTCTGGGGGTAGGGGTAAGCATTGTGTCATTAGCTAAACTCTTTAAAGTCATTCTTGAAAATCCTGATCATGAAAAATGGTTGATGGCCTTTTTTTTCGGACTTATACTGGTATCTATCTATTCTGTAGGGAGGACGGTTACCAAGTGGAATGCTTCTAACATCATTGCAATTACAGTAGGCCTCATCATAGCTGTCTTAATCTCAGTACTTACACCAGCTTCTGAGAATGCCTCTTTTATCTACCTGTTCCTATGTGGAATAGTTGCTATCTGTAGCATGATTCTACCCGGACTGTCCGGTTCCTTTATTCTCATCATCATGGGGAATTATAAATTGATCATGGTAGACGCTGTCAGTGAGTTTAACATGAAAATTCTCATTCCTGTAGTAATAGGAAGTGTGATAGGACTCGTCGCCTTCTCCCAAATTCTAGGATGGGTATTTAAGCACTATAGAGACCTAACCATAGCCTCCATGACTGGCTTCATCATTGGCTCTCTCAGTATTATTTGGCCCTGGAAAAACCCTACCTACCTTGTGGATGAGACGGGTCAAACCATCATCAGAAAAGGGAAACAAATAGTGAGTGGGTATGAGTGGTACTTCCCGGATTTCTCACTTAGCCACACCTGGGTAGCCATAGGATTCATTTTACTGGGTGCCACCACTATTTATCTGATTGAGAAATTTGCGAATAATCAGGATGCCTCTGATATAACGCCCGAACAAGCCTAACTCTCACCTCAGGCCCAACTACCATGCCCGATGCTGTTCTGATTCTAGGTGCTACTTCTGACATTGCCATGGCTGTGGCAGCCCGCTTTGCTAAGGAGGGTTTTGACATCCAATTAGCTGGCAGAAAAGAAGAAGCCCTTAAAGCTATAGCAAGTGATCTTCATATTCGATATGGCATTTCTACGTCCCATCACCTTTTTGAGGCTACGGATTATGGTGCGCATGCAGATTGGCTCAGCCAACTCCCCCAGTTACCCAGCGTCTGCTGCTGCGCCTTTGGGGTTACTTGGAGATCAACCTAAGGCAGAAAAAGAGTGGGCACATGCCAGGGAGATCATGGAAGTGAACTACTTGGGCGCTACCTCTATCCTCTCTCACCTAGTTAATGAAATGGAAAAAAGAGGGGACGGCCAAATTATAGGGATCAGCTCTGTAGCAGGAGAAAGAGGGAGAGGGAGTAATTACTACTACGGCAGTGCAAAAGCCGGCTTTACCGCCTTCCTATCAGGTCTCAGAAACAGGTTAGCCAAAAA
The DNA here is from genome assembly GCA_039026975.1 of Bacteroidota bacterium. Taxonomy (GTDB): domain Bacteria; phylum Bacteroidota; class Bacteroidia; order J057; family J057; genus JBCBKZ01. The sequence goes on from JBCCLI010000015.1 coordinate 21,978, forward strand.
AGGGGTCCACGTCTTGACGGTCAAGCCTGGGTTTGTAGATACAGCCATGACTGAAGGTCTGGACCTTCCCGGGCCACTGACCGCCCAGCCGGAAGAAGTAGCCAATGCTATCTGGAAAGCCCATAACAAAGGGAAAAATGTCATCTACACCCGCTGGATGTGGAAGTACATTATGCTCATCATCAAGCTCATCCCTGAAGCTATTTTTAAGAAGCTGTCTTTGTAGGCTGAGGCAAAAGATGTTTTGCCCTTACTTTACCTTAAGAACCCCTTCACACAAACGCCATCCCCTTTGAAGGGGATTCCCTGCAATCCAAGATGACAGAAGTCGGTCAAGATCATGATCTGGACCTAACGCAAGTGCTCTGCTTCTCGGCAGGATTCGGAAAAAGAGGTGTTACCCCTATATGGCCTTGCAGGGTTATTTCCTTGGCAAGGGAAACGGGGTAGTAGCGGAAGGGTTCGGCAGGAGATCCCGTTTGACAGTGCGAGGCCGTATGCTGTAGCCCAATGGAATGCCGAAAAGGATGGCGAGGCGTGAAAAAATTAGCTACACCGGCTTCCACCCTAAAAAAACGCCATCCCCAAGGAGATGGCGTTCTGTATCTTGTAAACCTAACAGTCAGTCTAGTTCTCGGACTTAATGAAGGAATCTACTTCTTTTAGGTCTATATCACTTTGATCTCCTTCTCCACAGAGAATATCAGCCTTAAACTCTACATATAGGTTTTGAGGCACTCTTGAATCTGTAGGGCTGAAGGTTAAGCTTCTTAAGACTGAGGGTAAGCGGAGGGCTACCATGGTATTATTAGTCTTCAGAACATTATACCCTATAACGGTACCAGAAGGATCAACGGTCACTTCTGCAAACGCCTGAGCTAGTCCACATACACCGCCTTCTCTCAACTTATTTTTAATGAAGTTCTTCATAGCTCCTTCTCCCTCTCCAAAGTCAGGAAGAGAAAACTTAGGACCTGCTACATTTGCGTGGGTATCTTTATGACTAGGATCAGGACTATAGCCTCTTACCGGATCATAGGCATCCGTTACGGGCACCCCCTCTGCTGCTGAAGCGGATGGGCTTTCTTCTTCTTCCTCAGACTTGTAAGACTCATCAGGAACAGCAGGGTCTTTATAATCTACTTTTTTCCAGGAGTTATCATCGTTAGCGTTCTTAGATCCAGGAGGGGCTGTAAACTGAGTAGCATTTCCTCTGGAAGGGGCTGCGCCCGCCGGAAGGGTCCCGCCTGACTGCTGAATATTGTAGAGATTCATCTGCATTTGCCTGATTTCTTCCTGTAGGAGTGAAATCTCATTGATGAGTATTAACAGACGTTGGCTGTCATTCTCTGTCGTCATGGCCTCATTAAGGCCAATAGAAGGTGTCAGAGGGGCTATTTGGTCAGTTGGTCTTACTGAATTCAGATCAGCTTGTAGCTCCATCATTTTGATAGCAGCTTCATTTTCCTTTTGCCTTCTTAGTCTGTCCGCTTCTATCTGTTGTTCTCTTAGCGTTTTACTATCTGATAAGGCCTGAATGTCTTGCTCCTGCTTCTGAAGATCTTCCATTCTCCTATCTTGCTCACGTTGCAGCCGCTCTATCTCAGCTAGCATACGCTGAATTTCCTGCTCCTGCTGAAGCTTTTCCTCTTCCCTTCTTCTCAGGTCTTCTTCCAGACGCTGTAGCTCGTATTCTTCTTGTCTCTGCGCACTTTCCTCTTCTACTCTCCTAATATCTTCTTCTACTCTCACTCTTTCCTGAGCTATACGCTGACGCTCTTCTACTGTCCTTCTCTGCTCTTCTTCAAGTCTACGCTGCTGATCATCTATTTCTCTTCTTCTCTCTTCCAGACGACCTACTTCATCTCTAAACCTTGACATCTCATCCAGCTCTCTATCTCTTAAGGTTTCATCTCTATTTCTATTAGGATCTCCATCATCTCCTAATTCCTCATCATCGTAGAATGGATCATCCTCTGCTTCAGCACTGGCGGATGCTTCACGCTGCTCAAGTATACGCTGTCTTCTTGCTTCTCTAGCACGCCTCCTTCTCTCTATATAAGCTTGACGCTTTTTCTGCTTTTCAAGGTCTTCTTCTTCCTGGAGACGAAGCTCATCCATTTTTTCTCTTAGCAGGGCTAATTCTGTTCCATCTACTGTAGGGGCAGGCTCTTCATTACTAGCCATCACTACTGGAGTAGTCTCAGGTACTGGGGCAGGTGTTGGCTCAACTGTGGTAGTAACGGGAGTAGCTTCTACTACTTTCTCAGCTTCTTGCTCAACTACCTCCTTGGTTTCTCCTACCATTTCTGAAGCTACTTCTGTAGTAGCTGCCACGGTCTCTTTCACAGCAGGCTCTACTTTTTCTGCCTCTTCTTTAACTTCTGCTACAGTTTCTTTTACTGGTTCAGGAGCTGGCATAGTAGCCGCTGGCTCTTCTTTAGGAGTTACTACTGTGCTAGTAGTTTGGACAGTATTATTCTTAAGAACACCTCCATCATCCAATAGAGGATTATTGAAGACTGGAATAGCTGCATATGCGTTGCTGCGGTCTCCTTCACAAGAGACATCAGGCTTAATTTCAAAGTATACAGATTTAGCACCCTTGAAGCCTTCTGCATCCCACTTGACATTTTTTACAATATCAACCGCAGACTTCTTAAAACAATCGTTTTTTCCAGTTAGGGTTTTTACCTGAAGCACATGACCAGAGGGGTCAATCTTTACTTCCAGGTATATTCTGTCAGACCCACAGCAGGAAGTCTTAGCGCTAATTTGGCCGTAGATATATTCTTTAACTGTGTTTTTCTGGTCACTAAAGATAAATACCTTGGGATCAGCCAGCAGTTTGGTTACATCTATCTCGGTCTGGGCAAAAACCGCCGGTTTAGACATAAGGATGATGACTCCCAGGAACAGCAGTCTGAGTTTCATGATATTAGAATATTTAAGTTGATTCATGGTATGGGTTAGATACATTGATTCAAGATACATATTTATGAAAGAATGTGTAGAAATTTACTTCATTTATTCCAGTTTTTCGAATAAAACAAACTTATATGAACTTCTTGATATGTATCCATTCGTTGGTGATGGAGCTATAAATTATATGTATAAGGGCTTCCTTTTCCCTATTTCTTTTAGCATCTAAAAACGGGTAATTCTTTCTCGGTAAAATGCTGATTAACTGCCTCTAGGGTGTCTAGCACTTCTTGTAATGACTCTGTAGTAACCAGCTTCATCCTAAAAGGCTTGAAGTTAGCCAATCCTCTAAAGTAGTTTCCATAATGCCTCCTCATTTCTCTTAGTGCTATGAGTTCTCCCTTCCAGTCCACTGACATGACTAAATGCCTCCTGGCCATTTCTACTCTTTCGGCTATGGAGGGAGGGGGGAGTTCTATCCCTGTTTCAAAGTAGTGTTTGATATTTCTGAATATCCATGGATTCCCTATGGAGCCGCGGCCAATCATAATCCCGTCTACAGAAGGATACTGAACCCTCATTTGGTGTGCCTTTTGGGGTCCGTCTACATCCCCATTACCAAAGATGGGAATTTCTATATCAGGGTGAGCAGCTACCTCTTCTATCAAATCCCAGTTAGCTACTCCTTTATACATCTGTTTGCGGGTGCGTCCATGAATAGTAAGGGCTTTTATGCCTGTATCCTGAAGCCTGAGGGCTACCTCCACTATCTTAATGGTTTTTTCATCCCAGCCTAGACGGGTTTTTACTGTTACCGGCAGGGAAGAAACTTCCACTATCTCACGGGTCATCTTCTCCATCTTAGGGATATCCTGTAATATCCCTGCTCCTGCCCCCTTACAAGCTACTTTTTTGACAGGGCAACCATAATTAATATCCAGGAATTCTGGTTGGGCTTCTTCCACGATCTTAGCACAGGATTTCATGGATTCTATGTCATTCCCAAAAATCTGTATCCCTACAGGCCTCTCCTCTTCATAGATATCTAGTTTTTGTACACTTTTATCTGCATGCCGTATGAGGCCTTCTGAGCTAATGAACTCAGTGTATACTATATCTGCTCCCAACTCTTTACAGAGTGCGCGAAAGGGGGGATCACTGACATCTTCCATAGGTGCCAGCAGAATGGGAAATTCTCCTACTTCTACAGAGCCTATCTTCATCTCTAAGTGGTACTTGTTATATGTATCTGATGCTTCATCAGATGGGTTAGTTGCATATTCTACCTAGATAGGATTACCTAACCTAGTAGAATCCATAAATATATGTGACAGTACAGGCAAAATGCCTGATTTTCCCTAAGTGCCTAAAAAAAGTAAATTTAGCAATTTATTAGACATTTATGGGAAGATTTCAGGCTTCACTCAACATACGGTACCAGGAAAGCCCCTGGCAAGGACTGCTGTGGGCAGTAACGCTATATTTATTTACCTCCCTGGTCTTTATGCCGCTAGGAGGTACTCTTGTAGGCTTATTCTATGGATATGGCTTAGATGATGTTTTCCAGGTATTAAGCGGGCCTAATCTGGAAAGTGCTTCAGACAGAGCGGTTTTCAAGTGGCTACAAGCTATCAATCAATTAGCCACCTGGGGACTGGTAGGCTTCCTACTCCTCAAGGTTACGGGAACCTTACCCAAGCTCCTTGCCCCTACTTCTCCTCCACATCCTTTTCTCATAAGTTTTTCAGTGTTAGCAGTCCTCTGTATGATGCTTAGCATTCCCATGGTTCAGCTTATCACATTTGACGAGACCTCTTTTAGTTTACCTGATTCTTTCCGCTCACTGGAAGAGAGCCTGGAAGCCTCCGAAAAACTAGCGGAGAGCCTCCTCACTCAAATTATTTCTGAACAGGGAACCCATATCCTGATTATGAATCTTTTAGTGTTTGCAGTAGTCCCCGCCATCTGTGAAGAACTATTTTTTAGGGGGTTTATTCAGCAAACCTTCCAACGAATGATGTCTCCTCACCTGGCCATCTTCATCACTGCCTGTATTTTCAGCTTAATTCACTTACAGGTGTTTGGGCTTTTTTCTCGCATAGCCCTAGGCATTCTATTGGGATATTTCACCTTCTATTCCAGCAGTCTTATTCCATCTATACTGGCACATTTTTCCTATAATGCCATTTCTATCATTGTAGTATCCTATCAACACTTAAACCCTGAAAGGGAGGAATTTGGGACCTCTGTCCCACTTTATATGGGGATAATTTCTCTTTTGGCAGTGATATGCTGCCTATTTTTCTATTTTCGCCTTTCTGCTATGAGGCAGCCTGATACTTTGAATTCATGAATGATTTAGGAAAACGGTTTATAACGGGGGTCATTGGAGCTGGAATAATTGTCGCGGCTATACTATTTTCATACTATGGTATGTGGCTATTCTGCTTTATCGTGTCCAGCCTGAGTTTGTGGGAATTTTTACGTATAAGTGGGGTGAAAGCTGTTCCTTACCAAGTGGGGGTTTTAGCATTTAGCACCTTTATATGGCTAGGTATTCTGTATTCTCTCACGAAAGAAATTACTGATCCACTCCCTTTTCTGATTATCATTCCGGCCCTGATTTTTCTTTCTCCTATCTTACAGATTCTTACCCTTTTTAATAATGAGGAGCCTCTTCCCTTGGAGAGCCTGGGGAGGATGATTTTTGGTGTGGTATACTGCTATATTCCCTTCTTACTTTTTTACTTCTTTTCAGTCCCTTCCGTAGAAGCCTATAATCCTAGGGTTCCACTGGGTATTCTCTTTTTAAACTTTGGGCTAGATACGGGGGCATATTTTGCAGGGAAATTTCTCGGGAAACGTGCCCTTTTCTCCAGGGTGAGTCCTAATAAAACATGGGAAGGATGGGCAGGGGGAATCCTCCTATGCTTTATCACTAGCTTCTTCTTCCAGCTGTACATCCCTGTATCAGGAGTTCACTGGATGGCCATAGCTGCTATTCTCAGTGTTTTTGCTCCACTAGGAGACTTGGTAGAATCTCTGCTGAAAAGAAATATGAACCTTAAAGACTCTGGTAGTATCCTTCCTGGTCATGGGGGAATGTTAGACCGATTTGATGGATTATTCATGGCACTCCCATTTATATATTTTTATCTCAGTTGCTGTTAGATTGCTTCTTTGGCAAGTTTCCGCCAGAAACATTACCTCTTTTTTAGAAAACAAACTATGGCTGGTTTTCTAGCGTAGCTTTCTCTAAATTAGAATAGTACAAACACTATTTGAACATGGCGGAAGTAAAAACCAAAGTAGCTATACAGAAGCTTTCTCCCTATGCTTCCTTTATGGCTCGTTTAACAGAAGCAGCTAGCATCACTAACCTGGATCAGCGTTTTAAAGATATTATCAGCGTCCCTGAGAAAGTTATTCAAGTACACTTACCGGTAAAACTTGATGATGGTACTACCAGAGTATTTGAGGGGTACCGTGTCATTCACTCTACTGTCTTAGGCCCTTCAAAAGGAGGGATCAGATATGCACCCTTTGTAGACTTGGATGAGGTAAAGGCATTAGCAGGGTGGATGACCCTGAAAGCGGCTATAGTGGGCCTGCCTTATGGCGGGGCTAAAGGGGGTATTACCCTTAATCCAAAAGTAAGGAGTGTAGATGAGTTAGAGAGAATTACCAGGGCCTATACCAGATCTATGAAAGATGTATTTGGTGAAGACTCTGACATACCTGCCCCTGATATGGGAACCAGCTACAGGGAAATGGCATGGATATTCCATGAATACTCGAGAATATATGGTTATACACCCGGTGTGGTAACAGGCAAGCCTCTTCACCTGGGGGGATCTAAAGGCAGAATCCCTGCCACGGGTTGGGGAGTCATGCTACAAACCATGCTAGGGATCAAAAAATTAAACTGGAAGGTAAAAGATTGCACAGTAGCCGTCCAGGGATTTGGAAACGTCGGAAGTTGGGCGGCTAAACTCTTGCAGGAACAAGGACTGAAAGTAGTAGCTATTAGTGATCATACGGGAGGCTACTACAATGAAAATGGAATAGATGCTAATCATGCCATTCATTATGTACGTGAGCATGGAACCTTAGCAGGCTATGATGAAGGTTCATTCCTGACCAATGACGAACTGCTAACACTGGATGTCAATATTCTCATTCCTGCTGCTATAGAAAATGTAATTACAGAACGCAATGCAGATGATATACAGGCTGAGATGATAGTAGAAGGGGCTAATGGACCCGTCTCTTCCACTGCGGACCCCATTTTAGATAAAAAAGGGATTTTTATTATTCCGGATATTTTAGCTAATGCAGGTGGGGTAGCTGTCTCTTACCTGGAATGGGTCCAAAACAGAAGAGGTCATTATTATCCAGAGAGTGAGGTAACAGAGAAAACAGAACCTTTACTTATGGAGGCCTTTGAAAGCGTGTACAATATCCATGTAAAATATAAATGCTCTATGCGCATAGCTGCTTACATAGCAGCTATTGAGAGAGTTTCTACGGGAATAGACCTGGAAGGAAATTTCTAACAAGCGTGAAAGCTCAACAAAATAGCCTATCTGTTAAACACTTTAGCAGATAGGCTGTTTCTATACTAGCAATTAGATAACTCACATGAGAACTCCTTAACCCAATTCTCATGAGAGTAATTAGCTTCTTCTCTACATTCTGCATACTTCTATTTTCTTTCCTTTTCTCCCAACCCCTAAATGGTACCTTCACCGTAGGTACTAACGGAGAAACATATGCCAGCATACAGACTGCCATTACTGATCTGGAGACAAATGGAATAGACGGACCGGTCAGATTAGTATTATCTCCTGAAACCTTCCAGGAGCAGATCACCCTCTCTCCCATAGTGGGAAGCTCCGCTATTAATACGCTTACCATCAGCGGGGAAGTAGGAGAAACCGAAAATACTATTTGGACGTGGCCTTCTGAGGCAGGATTTCCCCCCAATAATTTCATCTTGAATCTGGATCAGGTTACTTATATCTCCTTGGAGAACATTTCTTTTACCCGTTCCGGAACACTAGCTAATGCTAGCTGTATTTCTATGAATGATTGCCAGGACATCAACTTTGACAATTGCATATTCAGCACCAAGACATTAACAGCTACTACCCCGTTTCCACAGGCTACCTTAATCAGTGCTAATGATAATCAGTCCGTTTCTATTCTTAATTCTCAATTCTTGAAAGGAGACCATGCTGTCAGGTACCTTCACTCTGCCGGTACATTAGGAAGTGGATTAAGGATAGTTAATAACTACTTCCAGGGCCAATCCTACACCTCCATTCTGGTTCATGATCAAGCCGCTCCCATCATCAGTAACAACACACATGAAGGAACCACAGATTTTACCATTGGAACTAAAGCTGTTTTAAATCTGGAAGATTGTGAAGGAGCATTCCAGGTTACGAACAATCAATTTTCAGGAGATGAACTGGCCAATACACTTGTGCTGGAGAATATTAACCTTACGACCACAGAGACCGGAAAAATTGAAAATAATTTTTTCCAGTCAAACGGAACACGGACCATATGGCTGATTCAGGCAGCACGTATTCGGGTAGCTCATAATTCAGTCATGGAAAGATCAGGCGTAGGAGTAGCTTTCTTCACTACTGGCTTTTCCAGCATTAACCTGGAACTTCTTAATAATAACTTTATCAGCCTGGGAGGACACTGTGTAGAACTAGAGACAGCTACCTCCATCACCGCTGATTATAATAACCTCTACACTACAGGACTTAACCTGGCTTTTCTAGGCCAGTTTGAGCAGAATTTACCAGACTGGAGAACCTTAAGCGGGCTGGATGCAAATTCTATTTCCCAGGATCCCCTCTTTGTAGCTAACGATGATATGCACCTTACTGCTGCCTCTCCTGTTCAGGCTGGGGGCATTCCTATTGTAGACATACTTACAGATATTGATGGAAATGACCGCCCTTTCCCAAATGGTACTTTTCCAGATATAGGAGCGGATGAATTTTTTGAGGGAAACATTCTAGCTATTTCTGTAGATCTTCAGGGGCGGTGGAATACAGAAACGGGAACAGCAGATTTATTCTGGCAGTTGGAAGGAGCAGGGTCCGGTAGTGTTTTCATCTTAGAGCGTAAACTTATAGATCAGAACTGGAATCCTGTAGCTCAACTTCCCTTCCAGCTGGAGCGCTGCTGCTATTCCTTCTCAGACCCTATCCGTAAAGAAGGAAATACCTTATACAGGATAAGGGTGATAAGCTCTGATAACCAGATAAGTCTAAGTAACCTGGTGGAGATAGCCGTTCCTTTTTCCACCCAAAGCATAACCCTTTATCCCAACCCCACTACAGACATCCTTAATCTGACATCTACCTGCGATATAGGAGAACCTACCTACAGAGTATTCTCAATAGATGGAAAACTGCTGAGCAGCGGTGCCCTTTCTTCCTCTGGGGCCATAAACTGTGAATCACAACTTACGCTTTCCTGGCTCAGTCAAGGCTTGTATTTCATAGAAATAACAGGAATAGACCACTTTAGTATACACTCATTCCAAAAAAATTGATCTAAAAAGAATACAACCATCTGTTTAATTTACCGTACAAAAAGGTAGTAAATTTATATGTGATTAATAATGAGCATATGCAGACAACCTATTCAGCCACCGATGCCCCCAGTTACCAAAGCAGCCTAAGGTCTCGCTTTCATGGGCGCACGGATTGTGATTGTAACAGGTTAGAAGCAGCTTGAGATCCGGCACCGTCATATGAGGTGCGGCTCCTCTGATCCATAAAAACACTGTGTATATGACAGCGGGTATCTGTTTTGATATCCGCTTTTTTTATCTGTAAAATGCAGCTGTTCAAACCATTTGAGGCAACAGGCCTTTCTCCCTTTCGTTAAGTAAGCAGAATAACCATATAAATATGAAACAGCTATTAAGACCCCTGGTTTTGCTATGTATCCTTCTACCGCTTGCTGGTACATTGCAGGCACAGATTAAGTTAAAAATAGGGCCAAGAGTAGGATTTAGTACAAATTCTATAGACGGTGATGACTTAAACATCCTTGATCCAGTAACGCGGGACTCTGTTCTCCTAAAAGCGGATAATGCCAATCTGGGCTTTAGGTTCGGGCTATTTACCCGCTTAGAGTTTGCCACTTTTTATATTCAGCCAGAAGTGCTGCTGAAAACGGTGAATAATGAATACAGAAAAGAAGATATACTTACTGGTCTAGCAGAGGTAAGAGATGAATCCTTTCTATATGTAGATGTACCCGTTTTAGTAGGGTTTAAACTTGGGCCACTACGTCTACAAGGGGGGCCCCTAGCCAGTATCCTTTTAAGTAAGGACTCTGAGTTGACAGACAAAGACACCTTAAGTAGAAGTTTTGATGATGCGGAGTGGGCCATACAACTAGGTGCCGGTATTGACCTCTGGAAATTAGCCATAGACTTGAACTACCAGATTAATCTGCAAGAATCTACAGATGGTATAAGCGTAGATGGACAGTCCTATCAACTTGATGGGGATAATACCCAATTAGTTCTTTCTGTGGCTCTACTTCTAAATAATTAAATTTGCTTTTACCTTTGCATGTAAGACCAGTAGGTCTTGCATGCAAATAAGCCTGCTCCACTAACTACTTTCAACTTCATGCAGAAGCTCCGTATTCTCTTTGTTTGTCTGGGAAATATTTGTCGGTCTCCAATGGCGGAAGGCCTATTTACACATAAGGTCTCAGAAGCAGGCTTAACAGACTTCTTTGAAATTGATTCCTGTGGTACGGGTGCCTGGCATGCTGGAGAAAGAGCAGATGTCAGAATGCGTGAAACAGCTGATTCACATGGGATAGCGCTTACCTCCATTGCCCGGCAGGTACAAACTACTGATTTTTCTCGCTTTGACTACATCCTCCCCATGGATGATAGTAACCTGATTAACCTACAGCGATTTGTCTCTAGGATGAATAATGCTAAGGCCACCCTAGTAAAAATGCGGTTTTTCGATTCTGAGCAGCCTAACGCAGATGTACCAGATCCCTACTATGGCGGAGCAGATGGTTTTGAGGAAGTGTACCGCATCCTGGATAGGAGTACGCAGGCTTTCCTGGAATTCCTGGTAGAAAAGCATGAGTTGGTCCCCCAACAGTCCTAATGCTTCCACAAGATATACAAGACAGCCTCCATCAAGAGTTGAATTTGGCTGTTCATAATACACACTCACTCACAGGTGGATGTATACATCAGGCAGCTCAACTCCAAACAGACCAAGGTACATTCTTCCTAAAATGGAATCAGCTCCAGCAAGCCCATAACCTTCGGGTAGAAGCACAAGGACTTTCTCTGCTAGCTGATACAAATACGTTTCATATACCTGAGATCATCCTGCAAGGAGAATCAGCAACTCACTGTTACCTTCTACTAGAGTTTATATCATCTGCTCCCAGGGCGGCGAATTACTGGGACTATTTTGGGAGAACATTGGCAGAACTCCATCTACATACCCAATCCTACTATGGACTCCCATACGATAATTACATAGGCGCGCTCCCACAGGTAAATACCCCTTCTGATCATTGGGTTTCCTTTTTTAGAGATAAGAGGTTAAGGCCTATGATAAAGAGGGCGAAAGACAAGAGCCTCTTACCTATGTCAATGGCCAAAGCGTTTGATGAGCTATTTATAAAGCTTCCTGAGCTTCTCCCTTCTGAAAAGCCATCACGTTTACACGGAGATTTGTGGGGCGGAAATATAATAGTCAACCCTAACGGCCTTCCAACTTTAATAGACCCTGCCGTCTATTATGGATACAGAGAGATAGAACTAGCTTTCATGACACTTTTCGACCGCCAACCGTCTCGATTTTATGAGAGCTATCAGGAAATTTATCCGCTACATCCAGGTTGGATAGACCGTATGGCCTTATATAATCTTTACCCTCTGCTGGTTCATCTAAATTTATTTGGGGCTGGATATCTTAATTCTATTCAAAATACGTTAAAACATTACGTATAAATGGCTTTTTGCAACTTAGGATTTTGCTATGGTCAAGGTTTTTTCTTGATTTAGCGATAATTTTCAGGAAAACATTACAAGGCCATTTCATGGATTTTCTTGATTAAAGCTTAGTTTACTACATATATCATACAGAAAACTATCCAAAACTCTTCTTTTCCAACAAAATATATACAGGGATAGAAATACGTTGTCAGGGTATTTTCCGTAAATCAATATGTAGCTTTATAAATAAATCGTATATTGATTTAATCTATCAAGTAGGATGTCTAACATTTTGTATTAATTTGCTAACATCCTTTTTGATATCAATTGTTTCCACCTACAACTCGACATGCTCTATGAAGACTGCAAAAATCATTCTCTTCGGGTTAGCCTTGGTGCTCTTTGTGCTTCCTAACGCTGATGCACAGTCCAGTACTAAGATCCGCAGCAAGAAGAAACTTCGTGCTGAACTGGAGAGATTAGACAGAGAAAATGCATTTCTCAGACAGCGTAATGAAGAGCTGGAACAAACTTATGCTCGTCTGCAGCAAGTATACAGCACCTCAGATAATGAGAAGCGTATGCTCCAAACAGAAACAGCAAACCTCAGAAGTGAATTGGAAAAACTAAATCAGGATTATAATGACCTCAGAACCCGATATGAATCGTTGGCTGATGGGGGAGCTGTAACACCTGGATCTAGCTTTGGAAATGATCCCCTTCCTATAACGGGAAATGAAGGACCAGCCAGAGATAACTCCAGACCCACTAACTGTGCCGAAGCCTCCATGAGCTTGAATGTAAACACTTCTTATACCAGTGATTACAGACAGGTATCTCCCAATTCTTTTGGGGTTCAGATAGCTTCTTACAGTGATCTGTGTAAAGCTGAAGATGCTGCAACCAGCTTTAGGGGAAAGTACAACCGATACATGACTTACGTGCGCGTGAAGCAGGTAGGAGGTCGTAGGCTGTACGCCATTGTTTACGGTGCTATGCGTACCCGTCAGGAAGCTAACAACGTAAAAACGGCCCTAAGCAGAAACGGACGGGCAGGTGAAGGGAAAGGTGCTTTCGTAGTGATGCACTAATCTTCTCCAGCTATTAAAAAACGAGCCGTTCACCTAGTGGACGGCTTATTTTGTTAGGGGGCTTAACTGTGGTATGTTTTCCTGCCATTTTAGAGGGTACGCAATGGCACTGATAAAAGCTTAAATGCCTGAAAAATGGAAGGGATCTCGAGAGAAGGGAATGAATGGGTTCAATTTTTCTTTAAGGCTTTACCTTCGACTCACCATCAATGATGTGCGCATTGGTCTTGATGAAGCGTTGCAAGTTGCTTTAGATACCCCCTACGAGCCTTTGCAGATCATCAATACCTTCTTACTAGATGGCATGAAAGTTGTCGGTGAGCTG
>JBCCLI010000016.1:0-33557 GCA_039026975.1 Bacteroidota bacterium
CTACAGATGTATCTTCCTTTGCGACTTGGCGTCTTTGCGTGAACAAAAACCCTACAAAGGGATATTCCCATGTTTCTTTTTAGGCATGCTGTCTACCTTATTTTCCAGCATGGCAAATGCCTTGATCAGTTTCCTTCGGGTGTTGTGTGGGAGAATGACCTCATCTATGAAGCCTCTTTCAGCAGCAGTATAAGGATTTGCAAACTTATCTGCATACTCCTGTTCTTTCTCCTTGAGTTTTTCTTCCGGGTTGGAAGCTGCCTGAATTTCTCGCTTAAAGATGATTTCACTGGCTCCTTTGGCACCCATTACGGCTATTTCTGCTGAAGGCCAGGCGTAATTCATATCCGCCCCAATGTGCTTGGAGTTCATCACATCATAAGCCCCTCCATAGGCCTTACGGGTGATGACGGTTACTTTGGGGACAGTGGCTTCACTAAGTGCATATAGCAGCTTTGCACCGTTAGTGATGATGCCGTTCCATTCCTGGTCCGTTCCAGGCAGGAAGCCTGGTACATCTACCAGCACCAATAAAGGGATATTGAAGCAATCACAAAAGCGGGTAAAGCGAGCCGCCTTACGGGAACTCTCCACATCCAGGACGCCTGCTAAACTCATAGGTTGATTCGCCACTATGCCTATGCTTCTTCCGGCCAGTCTGCTAAAGCCTACCACTATATTCTCCGCATAGTCTTTATGTATCTCGAAGAAGGAGTCTTCATCTGTAATGCCAGCTATCACCTCACGCATATCATACGGCTGGTTAGCATTCTCAGGAACGATCTTGTCCAGTTCTTCTCTTAGCTCTTCTCCCAAGTCAAATGGAAGGCTTGCCGGCTGCTCTTCACAGTTTTGTGGAAGGTAACTTAGCAACTTCTTTACCTGATTCAGGCAGTCTACATCATTGGCGGCAGTAAGGTGAGTTACGCCTGACTTAGTAGCGTGGGTGTGAGCACCTCCTAGTTCTTCCGAGCTTACTTCCTCATTGGTTACAGTTTTCACCACATTAGGACCCGTAACAAACATATAGCTGGTCTCCTCTACCATAATGGTAAAGTCTGTCATGGCTGGAGAATATACGGCTCCTCCTGCACAGGGGCCCATGATGGCTGAGATTTGAGGGATAACGCCAGAGGCCTTCACATTTCGGTAGAAAATATCCGCATACCCTCCCAGAGAACGAACGCCCTCCTGAATTCTGGCACCCCCACTATCATTCAGGCCAATAAGAGGTGCTCCTACCTTCATGGCCATATCCATGAGTTTGCAAATCTTCTCTGCATGGGTCTCAGATAAGGCTCCCCCAAAAACGGTAAAGTCTTGTGCAAAAACGTATACCAGCCTACCATTTACGGTTCCATAGCCGGTAACCACTCCATCTCCATAAAATACCTGCTTATCCATCCCAAAGTCCTTAGTTCTATGGGTGACAAGGCCCCCAATCTCCTCAAAGGAAGCGGGGTCCATGAATAAGTGGATGCGTTCTCTGGCTGTGAGCTTACCTTTTTGGTGCTGTTTATCTATGCGGACCTGCCCCCCGCCTAAGTGGGACTGATCTATTTTTTCCTGAAGTATGTTAAGTTTATCTGTCATGTCTAGGATGTACGGTTTTGACGCCAACTATCACTGGTATTTGCAGGAGCGCTTAATTGTCTGGAAGCTTCCATGAATAGCTTGAGTCCTACTTTAGCTGCTATTTCCTGCTCCTTTTTACTGGCCTCCAATATGCTTTCCGGAGAATAGAACTTCTTCACAAAGTGGGTATCAAATTTTCCTGAGGTGAAAGCCTCATGCTCACATACAAACTTTCCGAAGGAGAGGGTAGTAGCTATCCCCTCAATTTTATAGGCTTGTATAGCTTCAATCATGAGTTGGATGGCCTCTTCTCTGCTGCCTCCATAAGTGATCAGCTTCGCGATCATGGGATCATAGTAGATGGGGATATCCATGCCTTCCTCATAGCCATCATCTACTCGTATACCTTCACCTTCCGGGACTTGGTAACTACTTAGGGTACCTACGTTGGGGAGGAAATTATCGAGTGGGTCTTCCGCATATACTCTTAGTTCCAAAGAGTGCCCCTGAATGTTAAGATCTTCCTGTGAGAAAGAAAGCACTTCTCCTCTGGCAACTCTGATCTGTTGCTCCACCAGGTCTATCCCTGTGATCATTTCTGTAACTGGATGCTCTACCTGAAGGCGGGTATTCATTTCCAGGAAGTAGAAGTTCTTATCTGCATCCAGCAGAAACTCTACGGTTCCGGCCCCTATGTAATCACAGGCTTTGGCCACCTTTACGGCAGCTTCTCCCATTCTCTTCCTGATTTCAGGTGTCAGGACAGCTGAAGGGGCTTCTTCCACCACTTTCTGGTGCCTACGCTGTACAGAACATTCTCTTTCGAACAGATGGACCACATTTCCATGCGTATCTGCCAGTACCTGTATTTCTATATGTCGGGGTGAGGTAACGTATTTCTCTATAAATACCGCTCCATTTCCAAAGGCAGATGTGGCCTCACTAATGGCTCTTTCCATCTGCTCAGGAAGCTCTTCCACATTCTCCACTATTCGCATTCCTTTTCCTCCCCCTCCAGCTGAGGCTTTGATGAGAATAGGAAAACCGACTTTTATCCCTATCTCCTTGGCCAGTTCTACATCTGTGATAGCTTCTTCAATACCTGGAACCATAGGAATGTCGTACTCTTTCACGGCCTCTTTAGCAGAAAGCTTATCACCCATAACTTTGATGGCGTGGGGCTTAGGACCTATGAAAGTGATGCCACTCTCTTCCACTTTTTGTGAGAAGGTAGCATTCTCACTTAGAAAGCCATAGCCAGGATGAATGGCATCTGCGCCTACCTTCTTGGCAGCTTGGATGACAGTATCTATTTTGAGGTAAGATTCTGCTGAGGGGGCAGGCCCTACTAATACTGCTTCATCTGCGAACCTTACATGTGGTGCTTCTCTATCCGCTTCAGAATAGATAGCTACGGTCTGTATCCCCATCTTTCTGGCAGTGCGCATCACTCTCAGGGCGATTTCTCCTCGGTTGGCTACTAATATTTTTTTCATATCCACCTATTCCATTTCTATTAACAGTTGACCCTTTTCCACTGCGGCCCCTTTTTCTACTTCAATGAGCTTGACTACTCCATCACCTTCTGCCTTTAGGATATTTTCCATCTTCATGGCTTCCAGGATTAGCAGGGGATCCCCTTTTTGGACTTCCGCTCCAGGCTGGGCTATGATGTCCAAGATAAGCCCAGGCATAGGCGCGTGAATGAACTTCTGTTTTTGAGAAGAAGTGGTAGAAAAGCCTAGTTTCTTGACTAATAGATCCACTTCATCTTTAATGGCTAGCTCATAGGGATTTCCGTTGATGGAGAGTTGAAGTAGTTTGTGGGTAAGATCAATGTGAAGCACTTCTATTTGATAGGACTTCTGCTTATCCAGCAAGTGAAATTGGGTGGGAGACTGTTGGATGATATCCAGGGCCTCAATTTCTTTGGCCATGAGTTCAAAACTAGCTTCTCCCACACTGACAGCATATTTATTCATAGTTAGATGAGATCATTTTTTCTTCTGAAGTAGTACCCTTGGTAACCCTAACTAATTCAATTCTACTTTTTCTGCCCCTCAGCTCCACATTTCCTATTTCTGCGTAGATAAACCCTTCTTTTTTGAGGGAAATTTGTTCTACTAATTCTTTGGAAACCAGGAGCTTGGAGGAAGTAGCATTACACATACCCTGAATTCTGGCAGTAGTATTTAAGACATCTCCTGTGAAGATGATTTCTTTTTTGATAATACCGATTTCTCCTGTAGTTACTTCTCCAAAGTAGATGCCTGCCTTAAACTCTGGGATAAGGCCATATGTCTTTAGGTAGTAGGGGCTTAGGGCTCGTATTTGGTCTTCTATGGCAAAGAAGCAGTTGATACAGTTAGCTTCTTCAATTCCGTCTTTCATTTCCCAGAATACCACTACTTCATCTCCTACGTACTGATAGATTTTTCCTTTATGTGCAATGATGGGGTCAGTAAGATCTTTGAAGAAGTCATTTAGAAGCTGGAAGTATTGAATATGTCCCAGTTTTTCTGCTATGGTAGTGGAGGACTTCATGTCCAGAAACATGAATATTCTCTTCTCTATTTTGGGATGATGATATTTTCCCAGAATAAAGTCCTTTAGTACTCCTTGCCCGAACTTATCACTGACCTGGAGAATGAACAGCATAAGAATAAAAGTAGCACTCCATATCAACACTATGATGAGAGAAAAAGGGCTAGCCAGAAATAGCCATGTGCTAGTTAGTGTCTCTGGATTAAACAGGCTAGTGGACATCAGAATACAATTGTAGACATGTACTCCCATGCCTATAATGAGGTAGAGAAAGACAAAATAGAAAAGGGCCTTAAATCGGAGATTATACCCAAAGGACTTCCTCTTCATCCGGGGGAAGAGGTAGAAAATTTCAAAACTGCCTAGAAACAGGCCGGCAACAAAAGCGATAGTTGGGGTTAGCCAAATGGCCTCAGTAAAATTGTAGGCGACTCCGTTAGGGTATTGGCCACTGTCTCCCAGTAGGGAATACTCATGTAGGGTCATGAGGAGCATCCCGAACGCCCAGCCTCCTGCTAGCAGAAGCACTTTCCCAAAATCAACTTTGAATTTGATCCAGTAAGCTTGGGTCATGTCCTTTGTTATCCCCGAATATAGTCAATATGATTCAGGGCAGAAAAGTAGTGGGAGAGATAAAAAAAGGCGACCAGTTTTGGCCACCTTTTTTATCAAAATGCTAATCAAGCGTTTATTTTACTGCAAAAATAGAATCATCTATTTCTGGATTCACTTCTATAGCGGTAACCTTAGCGGGGATCTTGCCCATAGGAGTGGAAACTATCACCGTATGAGGGAACATAATACCATTAGCTTCCGCGTAGTCTTGAAACTCTGCAGACTGTCCTCCCTGGATACTTTTTACCAGAAATCCAGTATCTACACTATAGCTTCTCACGCTGGTGTAGCCATCTTCACTGGAAAGGGCAATTTCGTATACTTGCTGTCCTTCCAGGTTTTTCACCCCATTAAATTCAGCTGTCATTCCTAGTTCCTCATAATCAAGCTCTATGAAAGAAGAAGAGGAGTATTTCATTTCTTTGATCTGTTCCTCTGTGAAGGGTTGGTCTCCCATAGGAGAGGTGGCTAGCCCCTTTTCTCCATCAAATACTTGCTTCATTTCCATACCTCCCATAGCAGCTGGGAACTTCTGTATGAGTAAGAATTTATTTGGCTGCTTTCGGGTAGTGACCATGCTGATGGTTTGTCCCTGTACTTCCAGTTCCATGGCCATCTTGGTAGCGGTAACCTCTGCTAGCTTACTCGCTCCTCCTACAGCATTAACATATTTTTCGAGCACATCCTTTGCACCTATGCCTTCAGAGAGAGAAGGATCCACTGCTTTCTCCTCATCACCGTAATAATCATACTTGGTAACCTCTCCGAATTGGGCTAGTTTTTCCTCTAATAGCTTGGCATCTCCCACTGCGACTATGTACGCATTCTCAGGGGTGATGTATTTTTTCGCTGCTTTCTGGATGTCATCTAGTGTTAAAGCATTGAGCTTTTCCAGATAGGTTTCATAATAGTCATCAGGAAGATTATATCTGGCTATGTTCAGGGCAAACCTGGCTACCGTCTGGGGACTTTCCAAAGAACGTGAGAAGCTTCCTGTCATGATAGCTTTAGCTTTTTCTAATTCTTCAGCTTCTACAGGTTCTTTCGCTATTCTATCTAATTCAAATAACAGCTCATAAATGGCGCTGTCTGTAACCTCAT
Source organism: Bacteroidota bacterium (assembly GCA_039026975.1). Classification (GTDB taxonomy): domain Bacteria; phylum Bacteroidota; class Bacteroidia; order J057; family J057; genus JBCBKZ01. Next base: position 5,836 of record JBCCLI010000016.1, read on the forward strand.
TTCTTACGCTTGCACCAGCTCGGAAGCTTCCAATAAGTCTATCCTGGCTTAGGCTTGAGCGCGAACCATAGGTATATCCATGTGTCTCTCTCAGATTCTGCATCAGACGCGAACCAAAAGATCCTCCCAAGATGCTATTCATCACAGTAGCAGCGATATAGTCTTCATCCCCTAACTTTAACTCTATAGGGTAAGTTACTGAGAGGACAGTCTGGACAGCTCCTGTTTTATCTCCTATGGATACCTGCCTGGTGGAAGGTTTAGTGGGAGTAGAATACTCGAAATCTTCTATATCAGCTTTCTCCCAAGCACCAAAATATTTCTCTACTAATGGCTTGGCTTCATCCATATCAATGTCTCCCACTATCACTAAGTAGGCTATATTAGGACGGAAATATTTCTCATAGTAAGCCTTACAATCGTCTATGGTAATGTTCTCTATGTACTCCTCTCTCTGTACTTCTCCATAAGGATGCTCTCTTCCGTATAAGATTGCAGATCTGATGTTCCCTGCAATAGAACCTGCATCATCCTTAGAAGCTTTAATTCCAGATAGGGCTTCAGTTTTGATTTTTTCCAGTTCTTCTTCCGGGAAGGTGGGATTAAACAGCACATCTGTCATCAGACCCAGCATAGTACCCATATGCTTTTTTAGGCTGGTACCAAAGGCGCCTGTGGAGAAAGTAGAAAGATTAGCTCCTATAAAGTCTACCTCTCCGTCTATGTCATCTTTTGTGCGGGTAGTGGTTCCTCTACTCATGAGATCCCCCGCCATAGAGATATATCCCACTTTTTCTCCTTCCATTAGGGGATCTCTATCCAGCGTAAGGGAAAAAGATACCCTGGGAAGCTTATGATTCTCCACCAGAAAAACCTTAAGTCCATTATCAAGAGAGAAAGACTCAGCCTTTCCTATTTGAATTTTTGGTGCCGGCCCTGGTGCCGGCGCTTGACTTCTATCTATTTGGGCTTGTAGGAAACCACCACTGACAGCCACAAATAGGATGTATATAAATAGTTTTTTCATGCTTATTTTTTCTGCTGTATGGTTTATTGTTCTTTCTGAGATTTAGGTAGGTAGTAGAGAGTAACCCGGTTATCTTTGTTTAGGTATTTCTTCGCTAGCGCTTGAATATCTTCTCTACTGACCTCCAGGTATTTTTCTATTTCAGTGTTGATCAGGTTAGTATTGCCATCATTGTAGGCATAGAAGTCAGCTAAAGTTTCGGCTATCCCTGCCATGGAAGAATTACTTGAATAGAAATCATTCTCTATTTGGTTCCTAAGTTTCTGGAATTCTTTCTCACTGATCAATTCTGACTTTACGTTTTCATATTCTGCATCCATAGCCTCTTCCAGGTCTTCTGCTGTAACACCAAAGTTAGCTATCCCGAAGGCGATAGATACGTTAGGCTCATCCTCCAGGTCAAAGGGGAAGGCTCCTACCTGAATGGCCTTCTGCTGCTTATCTCTTACTGATTTATTGAGCCTGGAACTTTCTCCCTGGGAAAGAAGCTGCATTAACATATTGATGCCATAGTATTCTTGGGTTCCCCTTGCTGGTACTTTGTAGGTATGGATGACAGCTGGGAGCTGGATGTTATCATACACTATATCTCTAATTTCTTCTGTTTGGGCTGGTTCTGCTATGCTTTTCCTGGGAACCTCTTTTCCTCTTGGGATAGGCCCAAAATAATCCTCTATCCACTTTTTAGTTTGGGCTACATCTATGTCGCCTGCAATAGAGAGTACCGCATTATTAGGTACATAGAACTTCTTATAGAAAGCGATAAATTCATCGTTAGTAGCAGCATTCAGATGTTCCATAGATCCTATGGGAGTCCATTGATAAGGATGTTCCTTATACACTCTTTTCATGGCTTCATTCAGAATGCTCCCGTATGGCTGATTATCTACTCTCTGACGTTTCTCTTCTTTTACTACTTCTCTTTGGGTTTCTATCCCTACGCTATCAATCTTAGCATGAAGCATCCTTTCAGATTCCATCCAAAGAGATAGCTCTAGCTGATTAGAAGGAAGAATTTCATAATAGAAGGTTCTGTCCTGAGAGGTATTAGCATTGTTAGTAGCTCCCGCTTTTTCCAGGTAGTCATCAAATTCTCCTCTTTTAATATTTTCAGACCCTTCAAACATCAAATGCTCAAAAAAGTGAGCAAAGCCAGTTCTTTCAGGATTTTCATCTTTAGATCCTACATGGTATAAAACAGTAGTAGCTACTATGGGGACACTATGATCTTCATGCAGAATGACATGTAGCCCGTTAGGGAGATCGTATTCTTCAAATTCAATATTTAGCTTCTGGGCATGACTCAAGGAAAACATGAGTAATCCCAGAAAAACTGTCAATGACAATTTTTTCATATAGTAAGTGATTAGGAGTATTGAGATGTTTTTTCTCAAAGTGTAGATGTGAGAAATTATGTTTTTAAACAACTAATAAACTGCTTTTCCTCGAATATAGTTTATCGCATACAAGCCAAATCTGATTTTAAAGCGGTAAGTAGGTTGTTATACTCAAGTTAAACCAGCTTGATATAGTATCATTAGAATTTTTGGGTAGGTGGATTCTGTGAAAGCGTATATGCATCTTCCCTTCAGTAAAGAGAATAAAATTAGCAGGAAGTGATGTTCGGTTGTAGGATTTTATAGAAGAATGAGAATGCTATTCTCCTGCAGGATCTATTTGAAGGTTGATGAGAGAACAGGTAAACTGCTGCTCACTGTCAGGCATGACCCCAAAGGTAAAGACAAGCTCCTGGGCTTTGGCTGCGACCTCAGGTAATTCATAGGAGAATAAATGTGTGCGATTATCACTATGTGTAGGATGATGTACTACTTGTTTCAGTAGCCTTGGAGAGCTAATGGTAACAGAGATATCTCCCTTATCTTGATCTAACCCACTAATGGCGTAGCTTACATTGATCTTTTTAGGCTGAGTAGTCTTAGGCAGAATGATGGTTTCTGTAAAGGAGGAACCTGACGCTTTTTTTTCTACTGTTTTACCTGTGTAGTAGGAAGTGTTAGAGATGTAAGAAAAAAGGACAGCTGAGCAGGACTCCATAAAATAATTCCCTCCTGAAACGACTACCTCAGTTTTATAATCTGCTTGAACGAGTTTTCTATAGATAAGAGGCCGTGGGCTGGCATCTGGAGTAGGAATAATAATTTCCCTATCAGATTGCTTAATGATTACTTCTTTTGGGAGCTCTGTACCATCAGAAAGTACAATTTCTAACAGTAAGCTATCAGTCTCGTGAAAGTTAGCTAAGGTTATAAAGCCTTTTTTGTACTCTACAACTGTTCCTTCCACTATTCGAGCTTTTTCTGATTCTGTGGCATCTATGAACCAGCTAAAGGTAGACGTATCAGGTCTGGATGGGGTGATGCTAATAAGAACTCCTCCAAAACCAACCAATACCAAAACACTTGTAATGATAAGTAAAAGCGCTTTCAAAACTCTCGGATATTTCTAATCAATCGTAATGGAAACTATCAATAAGTCAATATTCTATTAATAAGCATTCAACTTATCCCTGAATGGTAACTTTTAGTGTAATAGTCTTCACTTTCAGGGGATAAAGGAGGAAAAAATGGGCAGAGTATGCCGGATGTATGGAGGGGTAAATTCTCAATAATAGAATTCCATTTGAGCTTTTCTGTTAATTTTAGTGCTATATTATTAGAAAAGCGTCCTGACTACCTATTATGAAGTCTTTTTATAACGGGTAATCCCTAAGAGTATGTTAAATTAAAGCCTACGTGCAGGAATCTAAAACTGTCATATACGAAAGCGATAGTACCCTCATTTTTTGGCAGGAAGAGTCAAATCGTAAAGAGCTGGTCAAATTATTAAAGGCAGAGCATCCTAGCCAGAGGCAGCTTTTACTATTAGAAAATGAGCTGGCTGTTTCTCAAGCCCTAGCTAACGTAGAGGGGGTGAGGACTATTAAGAAGAAGGAGAAAATAGGCGGAAAGATGGCCTTGGTCATGGATTATGTGGAAGGCTCCTCCCTCAAGTCATACCTAAAGTCCCACCAGTGGTATATATCTGAGTGGCTGCAGAAAGCCATCAACATAGTTTCTTTAATTAGAGCGGTTCACGCGGAAGGAATCATACATAGAGACATAAACAGCAATAATCTTATCATCAATGATAAGAAGGGAAGTATCCACCTCATAGACCTGGAACTAGCCATCAAGAATGGGGAGAAGACGGTTGCCAGAACCTTAAATAGAGGTAAAGATAAGCTGTCTTCCCAGGGAAGGCTGGAAGGGACCCTGGCCTATATTTCGCCAGAGCAGACAGGTCGTCTAAATAAAACCGTGGATTCTCGCTCAGACCTCTATTCATTAGGAGTGCTGCTGTACGAGATGATAGTGGGTAGCCTCCCCTTTGATATACAGGATGATCTGGAGTTAATCCATGCCCACTTAGCCATAGAGCCTGTGCCTCCTCACTTACGGGAGAAGGTACATACACATGAAGAAATACCTGTCCAGATTTCTCTGGTCATCATGAAGCTACTAGAGAAAGAGCCTGATAATAGGTACTCTTCTGCACAGGCACTATTAGAAGACCTTAAACTATGTTTTACACAGTGGGAGGAGAATAAAGCTATTCCTGCCTTCCCCTTGGAAGCTGAGAGAAGCAGATTTAATATATCTGGAAATCTTTATGGAAGAGATGGTATTATCACTGCCTTGGAGACGGTCTTTGACCGGGTGTCAGATGGGTCCAGAGAACTATGTATTATCACAGGTGCTGAGGGCTCAGGAAAAACCCGCCTAGCCAACAGCATGGAGAGCTACGTGGTGGGGAAAGAGGGGTTTTTCATTAGAGGCAGGTTTGACCATACCGTCCAGACAATTCCGTACTCCGGTTGGATTACTGCCTTTGATAACTTTGTAAATAGGCTACTCACGGAGGATATTTACCAACTGGAATACTGGAAAACTACTATTAATGAAGCGGTAGGAGATAATGGAAAAGTGCTAACGGAAGTAATTCCCAACTTAGAACTTATTATAGGAACACAGCCTGACCTTACGCCCCAAGGGGTACTGGATTCTCATAATAGGTTTATGCTGGTCACGAGGAACTTTGTTCGTGCCATATCTAAGAAAAAGCATCCCTTAGCTATATTTCTAGATGATTTTCAGTGGGCAGATGAAGCCTCTAAGAACCTCCTTCAGTCTCTGATGTTAGATGCTGGTAATGAGTACCTGTGGGTCATTATGAGCTTCAGAGGAGAGGCCATTTCAGAGGAACATCTCCTATATGATATGACAGACAGCCTGGAAGGTGAACAGGTGTCCTACCAAGCCTTTCATTTGGAGAACCTAAGTTTTCAGGAAGTTACCCACCTCCTGGGAGATACCCTGGACTGTCAGCAGGGAAGCTGTAAAGAGCTAGCAGAGGTCATATACCAAAAAACCCTGGGTAACCCTTTCTTTACAGTACAAATGCTAGAGTCTATTTATGAGAAAAATCTACTCACCTATGTTGGGAAAAAGAATAAAGAGATCAACTGGAGTTGGGACCTAGAGGCTATTCAGCAGCTGAATGTAACGGAAAATGTGGTAGACATGATGGCTGCCAGGATTCAGCAGTTGCCGGAGGAGACCCAGAAAATCCTAATCCTAGGTGCTTGTGAGGGAAATCATTTCCATGCAGATATCCTTGCTTCCCTATATGAAAAGGAGGAGGCGAGTATCTTTAATGGGATCCAACCCGCCATAGAGCAGGGCCTAATAGTACTTATCCAGGAAAAAGAAAAGCTTTATCGCTTTACCCATTCCAGAATCAGGGATGCCGTTTATTCCCTGGCTAATCAGGAAGAAACCCCCAAAGTTCACAAGAAGATAGGAGACGCTTTATATACAAAGGCAGGTGAGCCTAATCCTGATACCCTTTCTGTAGATGCTGTTTTTGACCTGGTAAAACACTGGAATAGAGGCTTAGTCTGGATCACGGGAAGGAAGGAAAAGAAACTGATAGCCAAATTTAATCTGGTAGCTGGAATTATGTCCAGCTCAAGTGGTGCTTATGAATCAGCTATTCACTACCTAACTATAGGGATGAAGCTGGTAGAAGATTATGGCTGGCAAAATACCTACAAGCTAAATCTTGAGCTATTTAATACAGCGGCAGAGTCAGCTTACCTAAGTGGGGATTATGTGAGCATGGAAAAGTGGGTGAATAAGCTGATAGAGCAAACTGTCACCATCCCAGACAAGATCCCTGCTTATGAGATAAAGATATTATCTCTGATTAGTCGTGAGAAACTCGGAGAGGCGGTAGAAACAGGATTAAAAATCCTAAAACAGCTAGGGGTAGACCTGCCTACTAAGCTGAGTCGTTTTAGGCTAAATAATGAGACTAGAAAGATAAAATTTAAACTGAGAGGGAAGACGGCCTCCCACTTCTTGAGCCTGCCTGAGATGTCAGATGATAAGATGATGGCAGCTATGAGGATGATGGCTCTGCTGACTACTCCCATCCAAATCATTAGGCCGGAGCTTACCCCTTTTATGATTTATCGGCAGATAGACATTATGTTGAAAGAGGGGATTTCCTCTTATTCTCCAGGGGCACTTATAGGCTATGGGATCTTTCTCACTATTTATCAGAAAGACCCCGTGAAGGGATTTGCCTATGGAAAGGTAGGGTTGGAGCTGCTCAGGCGGTTTGATTCACAGGAATACTTAGCTAGTAATTACATTCTTTTTTATGGGGCACTTTGGCCTTATAAAAAGCACCTGAAGGAAGTATTCGAACCCCTGAAAGAGGCATTTCATACGGGAATGAATAATGGAGATTTTGCCTCTGCCTCTTACGGGATAGCACAGTATGTATTTGATGCCTTCCTACTGGGGGTTAACCTCCCCAAACTAGAAGAAGAACTGAATTTTTATACCAGAGAAATAGAGCAGATCAACCAGGAAGGAAGTCTGCATTATCTTCAGTTAGGGAGACAACTCGTAAGAAAGCTAAGGGAGTCTTCTGGTAAGCCAGACCAGCTGACTACCTCTCTGATGAGTGAAGAAAAGTTACTGGAGAAATTTAAGAATAGCTCTGACCAATCTGCGCTGAGTACCTTCTATTTCTCCAAGCTGTTATTAGCCTATCATTTTGAATCCTACCAGACGGGTTTGGAGGCATTGAATGAAATACAGGCGCTGAGTGGTTCTAATATGTCCGGCCACACTACGGATCCCAACTACCTATTCTTTTATTGCCTCATCAGGCTAGCTTTATACCCTGAGCAAAATTCTGATGTCCAGAAGGCTTGGTTTAAGACCATTAAGAAATTTCAAGAAGAGGTGGAGTTCTGGTCCATACATGCCCCTGCGAACTACCTACACAAGTTTCATTTATTAGAAGCAGAAAAACTGAGGGTACTCGGGCAGGAGGAGTCCGCCAGGAAGCACTATGAACGGGCACTATATCTATCTAAGGAGAATGATTTTCTGCATGATGAAGTGCTGGCATGGGTCCTGACCGGTAAGTTCTATCGTGCACGCGGGCAGCAGTTTTTAGCGGAAACCTACCTGGAACAGGCTGTCAATGCTTACCAAAGATGGGGGGCTTATGCTGTAGTAAATCACTTGAGAAACCGATATCCAAGGTATATCAATAATTCAGATTCGCCTGGATCTGACTCCAGAAAATCTACTCAGTTAGTGGGATCGTTAAAAGGAGAGAGTATAGGGGGACTAGACTATCAGAGTATCAATAAAGCCTCCCAAACCCTGGCCGGAGAAGTAGTACTGAGTAACCTGCTTACTAAGATGATGCGCATAGTCATAGAAAATGCCGGTGCCACCAGAGGGGCGTTTATTGAAAATAGGAAGGATAACTTATGGGTATTAGCGGAAGGTGATTTGAGTAAGGGGATAGAAGTAGGAAAAGCAGTAGCTGTATCCCAGGTGCAAAATATTCCTTATTCTATTATTAACTATGTAGCTAGAACCAATAAGGTATTAGTCCTTGACAGCGCAGGGGAAACCTCCATGTACAGCTCTGATGTCTACCTAAATAAAATGAATCCGGCTTCCCTCTTATGTTATCCCATAACACATAAAGGATCACAGATAGCCATTATTTACCTTGAGAATAGACTTACCCAAGGGGCTTTTAATTCAGAGCGTAAGCAGGTATTGGATATTCTCTCAGCCCAAATTGCTATTTCTATTGAGAATGCACGTCTGTATGAAGGGCTAGATGAAAAAGTGAAAGAAAGAACGCGTCAGTTGAATACGAAAAATAGTGAGCTAGCAGAGACCATTAGTAAGCTGCAAACAGCTCAGAGCCAGCTGGTACAGGCAGAGAAGATGGCTTCCCTAGGTCAGTTGACTGCTGGCATAGCGCATGAGATCAATAATCCTATCAACTTCATTAGTGGAAATATTCTTCCTCTTCAGCGAGATATACAGGAAATAAAAGCGCTGCTGATGAAGATTTATGAGGTGAATGGAGAAATAGGCCTGGAGGAGGCATTTAAAAACTGGAAAGAATACTGGGAAGAATTAGAAACAGAATATTTATTTGAAGAAATAGAGGAGTTGATGTCAGGTATACAGATAGGGGCTAACCGTACAAAGGACATAGTGCTGGGGCTGAAGAATTTTTCCCGTCTGGATGAAGACTCTTTTAAATTAGCAGATGTCCATGAAGGGCTGGATTCTACCCTGTTTTTATTGAAAAATCATTTTAAAGAGCGGATAAGTGTAGAAAAAGACTATGGAGAATTACAAAGGATAGAATGTCTACCTGGAAAGGTAAACCAGGTATTTATGAATATTCTGAATAATGCAGCAGATGCTATTCAAACTAAAGCAGAGGAGCTGAAAGATTCTCCAGAAGAGAAAGGATTTAGCGGAGAGATTCATATTCATACTAAGCAGTTGGTAGAGGAGGTCATGATCAGCTTTAAGGATAATGGATATGGTATGACGGAAGAAGTAAAGAACAGAATTTTTGAGCCATTTTTCACCACTAAAGATGTAGGCGCAGGGACCGGATTAGGCATGGCTATTGTTTATGGGATCATAGAACAGCACAAAGGGAGGATAGAAGTAGACAGTAATCCTATGGTAGGGACAGAACTTCGTGTATATCTTCCCGTAAAACAATTAGGTGAAACTTAAAAAAAGCCTAAAAAAAGGTAACCTTTTACCTCTTCATGTCATAAATCAGTAAAGAGTGATGAGGATGTGAAAGATTGATAGGGGAAAAGGCTACTAATAGTTGTCTCAGGCACAGAAATTGTAACATATTCTTTGTTCACCCGTTTAACTATTTGAAAAGAAGTACGTATAACAAGTAATCATAGTAAGTTTTTTGCATATTTGTCAATCTTAGTACAGTAAGTATTAAAAAATTGTAAAAAAATTACATTTTCATTGATTTATTTGTAAATAAACTAGAGGTTACTTACGTTTGTATTATATCTACAGGGAAATTGGAAAGGTAATTGCCGAGTAGGTTCGAATCCTGCCCCTGTAACTAGCGAGTAGTAGTAGTAGTAGTCCTTTTTAGTCGGTCCCCGGCACACCATGCTGGGGATTTTTTATTGCCAAATTTTTAATTTCCGAGAATTGTTAATGATAAATTTTCATTTTTTAATGTAATTAGCTATCATTGTATCATAAACAAAAGGATTTTTCTTACGAGTTGTAATTTGTTTATGGTTTATTGTAGGGTGATGAATATGGTAACCATTCCCTCAACTTCGGGGGTGAGGGTCTGGGAGAAAGCCCGGGACTAGTCCCGGGCCTAACCTCCTCGGTTGAAGGTTCGAATCCTTCTCCTACAACCAGCGAGTAGTAGTAGTCCTTTAAGGCCCTGGCATAAGTCAGGGTGCTTTTTTTTACCCCCCCTCTATAGTGTTACATCCTGGTCATTTTTGTCTTCTTATGTATTTCCGCTGGTAAGTAGGGGATGCTATTACCCAATAATCAGTTCGCTTTTTCGGAAAAGGTTGGAAAAGCAGCCATTGATTAGCATGCTTATACATAAAATCTTCATTCTGCGTTTATTTGTAAACGAGAAATGCATCAACCGGATTCTTGCGCCACGCGCATTATTCATTGCAAATAACCGTATTGATGAAAAATTCCTTAATCTGTTTTCTAACTAGTATTCTTTTTGTCGGAGCATTCCTGCCTTCTTGTCGTACGACAGAATATACCAGCAGCAATGTCAGGCAGTCAGACATAGACTACCTTTTAAGCCAGTATGACAAGTCGATAGCTAGAAATCCGGAATCTGCAGATATATATATTAAAAGATCCCTCCTCTATTACCAGCAGGGTAGGTATGAGGAGGCCTTAGATGATTTGAACTATGCAAATGCGTTAAAGGATGGGAATGCTGTAGCCTACTATAATAGAGGGCTTGTCAATATTCGGTTAAAGAAGTATGTAGCTGCGGATGAAGATTTAAGTAGGGCTATTCTCCTAGATGGTACTGATAGTAAAGCATATCATCACAGGGCAGTAGCCAGGCAGTACCTTGGAGAGCACCAAAGTGCCCTGGAAGACTATGAATCAGCCATTACCTATGATAGCTCCTATGAAGCAGCCCTGGTGAATAAAGGGTATTTGCTACATAGGATCAAAAAGTATGATCAAGCTGTGGAGGCTTTTAATAGGGTAATAGAGATAAATCCTGATAATGTAGAAGCCTTTGGGAGAAGGGGCCTGTCTTACATGGCCCTGGGAGATTCGGATAAAGCGATAGAAGACATGAATAAGTGGGTAAAAGGGAATCCCAACTCGCCTGAAGCTTATTTTCAAAGGGGAAAGATCTTTTTCCAAATAGGGGCCTATAGAACGTCTGTAGAAGATTTTCAACAAGCCATTAAATGGGATAATACTCAGTCAGATTATTATCTCTACCTAGGTAATGCTTATCTGGCTTTCAATGATTATGAGCTCGCCCTCAGGTCATATGATAAGGCACTTGAGTTAGCGCCTGATGATCAGCGTATTCTCCAAAACCTAGCCAGAGTAGAAACTGCCATCCAGCAAGGAGAATTCTAAAGAGATATATAGGATAAAAAAACCGCCCCAGTTTGGAGGCGGCTGCTTTCATAATTGTGCTAAGAAAAATACGAGTGTGTTACCTTTACACCATTAGGTGGTCTTTTTCATTTCTTCTCCCAACATACTGGCTGCTGTAAATGAAGTAACCATTTGGTTCATCATATCACTGGCATTAGAAGGAGAATTAGGAAGTAGGATAAGGTTAGATTTATTGGTAGTTCCTACTGCTTGCAGAGTATCATAGTGCTGTGTCACTACGATCAGGGCAGAGGCCTCCTGAGAATTAATTCCTACCTTATTTAGGGCTTCTACAGAATCTTCCAGGCCTTTAGCTATCTCTCTACGCTGATCAGCTATACCCTGGCCTTGTAGCTTTTTACTCTCAGCCTCAGCCTGAGCTATAGCTACGATCTTAATACGCTCAGCATCAGCTTCAAATTGGGCTGCTACCTTTTCACGCTCAGCGGCATTGATACGGTTCATAGAACGCTTTACTTCCTGGTCAGGGTCTATGTCAGTTACCAGGGCTTTTACGATTCCATACCCGTACTCATCCATGGCCTCTGATAGTTCCGTCTTGATAGCGATGGCAATGTCATCCTTACGCTCAAACACCTCATCCAGCTTCAGTTTAGGGACTTCTGCACGTACTACGTCAAATACGTAAGAAGTAATCTGGGCAGTAGGCTGCTCTAACTTATAGAAGGCTTCATATACCTTATCTTTTAATACCTGATACTGAACAGACACCTTTAGATGAACGAATACGTTATCCTTGGTTTTGGTTTCTACCATTACGTCTAGCTGTTGAACCTTCAGGTTTACTCTTCCTGCTACCTGATCAATGAAAGGGATCTTGAAATTGAAACCTGCATAGGCCACCTTATCAAATCTTCCTAAACGTTGGATAACAGCTGCAGTCTGTTGTTTTACAATCACCCAGCCGCTTCTGAAGAAGGCTATTGCCAAAAGGGTGAGGAAGAAATAAAGGATTGCTGACATTATATCCATGATTCTTGAGTTATGTGTTGACTTATTATATGTAAGATTTTAAATATTCAGTTTTTACAATTCATAAGTTAAGGAAACCCATAGGAATTTCCGAAGACTTTTCTACACTTCAGGAAACTTTGCTAATACATACCATAGTCAATATTTCTGTAACCACCCACAAGGCATAACCAATAAGATTTTCTATTTTTGCCGCCTAATCAACTAATAGTATGTAGTATGGCACAAAAGCCGAGTATACTTGCCGGAACCAGGGATATACTCCCAGAGGTAGCCCTAAGAAGAAAGTACATTTTTAGCACCATAGAGGAGGTATTTCAGAAATATGGGTACTCACCCATAGAAACCCCCGCCATGGAAAAACTTTCTGTTCTCTTGGGGAAATATGGAGAAGAAGGGGATAAGCTGATTTACAAGCTGCTAAACTCGGGAGATTACCTCTCTAAAAGGGGAAAAAAAATTGTAGAAGCAGAAGATCTGGAGAAAGGAGAAAAACATCTGACCCCCTTACTGACGGAGAAAGGCCTGCGCTATGACTTGACAGTCCCATTTGCCCGTTTCGTAGTGATGAACCAAAATGAGCTGACCTTTCCCTTCAGGAGGTACCAGATTCAGCCGGTTTGGAGAGCAGAAAGGAGCCAGAAAGGGAGGTATAGAGAATTTTTTCAGTGTGATGCAGATGTGGTAGGTTCTGATAGCCTACTCTTTGAGGCAGAGTTTCTGGCCATTTTTGATGAAGTCCTTAGTAAGCTGGGATTGAAGGCTTTCACCATTCAGGTTAGCAATAGGAAGATTCTGAATGGGTTTGCAGAGGTGATAGGTCAGGCAGATAAATTTATGGATATCTGTGTGGCCATAGATAAACTAGATAAAATAGGGACTGAAGGTGTTCAGCAGGAATTAACTGGCAGAGGGATTCCCGCTGCTAGTACGGAGGAGTTATTTGAGTTGATCACCATAGAAGGAAGTAATGAAGAGAAAATAGCCTTTCTGGAGCAGAAGTTCCAGAATTCAGCTACAGGCGCTAAGGGAATAGCAGAGCTAAGAGAAGTCTTAAGCATGTATGCTTCCTTCCCTTCCTGGAACGGGCTGGTGAATTTTAGCCCCACTTTAGCCAGAGGACTCAACTATTACACAGGAACCATTTATGAGGTCCAGTCAAATGAAGTCAAGATAGGAAGTATTGCCAGTGGAGGTCGCTATGACGATCTGACAGGCGTATTCGGCCGTGAAGGGCTCTCGGGGGTAGGAATTTCCTTTGGGGCTGACAGAATTTATGATGTTATGTCGGAGCTGGATCTATTTGATAGGCTTCCTTCTACGAGTACCACTGTTATTCTGATTAATTTTGGGGGGGAATACCTTCCTCAAAACCTGATGGTTCTTAATGAGCTGAGATCCGCTAACATAGCGGCAGAACTCTATCCAGATGCGGTAAAGCTAAAGAAGCAGTTTTCTTATGCTAATAAAAAGGGGATTCCCTACACCATCATGATAGGAGAAGAAGAAGCTAAACAAAATATACTGCAGCTTAAGAATATGGAAAGTGGGGAGCAGAAGACGCTGAGGCAGCCGGAATTAGTAAAAGAGGTGAAAATAGCTCTGGGTGCTTAACGCTTAGGAGAATGTCATTTTGACAAACATTGTCTGCCAAATGTTACGCATTATGCTCAAATGTCATATTTCGGGCTGTTGGCATACTTTTAGAAACACGTGCATTGTTGAGTCCAACACAAGTTTAGTTTAACAACACGTACAAAAAATATGGCACTAAACATTAAACCTTTAGCTGATCGCGTGCTGGTAGAGCCAGCTCCTGCTGAGGACAAAACTGCTTCCGGTATCATCATTCCTGATACGGCAAAAGAAAAACCTCAGCGCGGAAAAGTTGTAGCAGTAGGACCTGGAAAGAAGGACGAGCCTACAACCGTAAAAGAAGGAGACACAGTCCTGTATGGGAAGTATTCAGGTACAGAAATCAGCCTTGACGGAACAGATTATCTGATTATGAGAGAATCTGATATCCTTGCTATTGTGTAATTCATTCTTTTGACATTCTCATTATTATTTTCATCATCCTAAAATTCTCCAAACAGACATGGCGAAAAACATAGAATTCAGAGTCGAGGCCAGAGATAAACTAAAAAGAGGGGTAGATGCACTTGCCAACGCAGTAAAAGTTACCCTAGGGCCTAAAGGACGCAATGTTGTCATTGATAAGAAATTTGGCGCACCTAATATCACAAAAGACGGTGTAACCGTAGCCAAAGAAATAGAGCTGAAAGATCCCGTCGAAAATATGGGCGCTCAGATGGTAAAAGAAGTAGCTTCTAAGACAGCTGATGTAGCTGGGGATGGAACTACTACGGCTACTGTATTAGCACAGGCTATGATCCGTGAAGGATTAAAGAACGTTACTGCTGGTGCTAATCCTATGGAGCTGAAGAAAGGAATAGAAGAGGCTACTAAAGTGGTGGTAGAAAAGCTTAAGTCATTCTCCAAAGAAATTTCTGATGCTAAGGAGATAGCACAGGTAGCTACCATCTCTTCTAATAATGACACTGAAATTGGTCAATTCATAGCTGACGCTATGGACAAAGTAGGTAAAGATGGTGTTATCACAGTTGAAGAAGCTAAAGGACTGGAAACGTACCTGGAGGTAGTGGAAGGTATGCAGTTTGACCGTGGATACCTTTCCCCTTACTTTGTTACCAATGCTGACAAAATGGAGACAGAACTGGATGATCCTTACATCCTTCTGTTTGATAAGAAGATCTCTCAGATGAAAGACCTTCTTCCTGTGCTCGAGCAAACTGTTCAGACCGGTAAGCCGCTATTAATCATAGCTGAAGATGTAGATGGAGAGGCACTTGCTACTCTGGTAGTAAATAAAATCCGTGGTTCACTGAAAGTAGCTGCTGTAAAAGCACCAGGATTTGGTGACAGAAGAAAAGCCATGCTGGAAGATATTGCTATCCTAACCGGAGGAACAGTAATCTCTGAAGAGCGTGGATTTAAGCTGGAGAATACTACCCTGGATATGTTAGGTACTGCTAGAAAGGTTTCTATTGATAAGGATAACACCACTGTGGTAGAAGGTGCTGGAGCAGCTGATAACATTAAGGCGCGCGTAAGCCAGATCAAAACACAGATAGAGAATACTACTTCTGACTATGACCGTGAGAAGCTACAAGAGCGTTTAGCCAAGCTTTCCGGTGGAGTGGCCGTTATTTACGTAGGTGCTGCTACTGAAGTAGAAATGAAAGAGAAGAAAGACCGTGTAGATGATGCCCTTCATGCGACCAAAGCGGCCGTAGAAGAAGGAATCATTCCTGGTGGAGGTGTAGCATTGCTACGTACAGTTAAGTCTATAGAACCTGGAAGAGGAGGTATTCATGATGATCTTTTAAAAGGAGATACTGGAATCGGGGTGGCTATCGTAAAGCGTGCCCTGGAAGAGCCTTTGAGAATGATTGTTGAAAATGCAGGACTGGAAGCAGGGGTAATCCTGAACAAGGTGCTGGAAGATGATACTTTAGATTATGGATTCAATGCCAGAAATGAGGTTTATGAAAACTTCTTTGCCTCTGGTATCATAGATCCTACTAAGGTAACGCGCTCTGCTCTGGAGAATGCTGCTTCTATTGCAGGTCTCCTCTTAACTACAGAGTGTGTCATCTCTGATGAGCCAGAGCCAGAAGCTGATCACGGACATGCACATGGACATCCAGGAATGGGTGGCATGATGTAATATGTGAACTAATAGATATTGTGGAGGCTGCCCTACGGCAGCCTCTTGCCTTTTTGACTGGAAGAAATGCCTGTTTTTTTGTAGCTTATAGAGTACTAGCTAGGGAAAAGGCCTTAGCGGACTACTACAAAAGATATATTTGATTATGGAAAATGTAATCACAGGCATACTCGTTGTAGCTTTGCTGGCAGCTGGTATTTACTTTGCTTATTGGGGAATTCAAAAAACGCTTGCTGATACAAGTGGGAGAAACAGAGCTGCCAGAAGAAAATCCAAAAAAAGATAGTCTGTTACTTACCTATCCTTCCTTTAATATTTTCGTAGATTTACTAGAGAAACATTAGGAATAGACGGTCAGAGAAATTTAAAAGAAGAAAGTCATATGCCGGATTTGCCACCTATTAAGCAGCAGGAGAGAATAGAAGAGGTAAAGGATATTTTTTCCAAGTACTTGGACAGAAAAGGACAACGGAAAACGCCGGAACGCTTTGCTATTCTGGAAGAGATCTACTCTAGGTCAGACCATTTTGATGTAGAATCTCTCTACATCCACATGAAGAATAAAAATTATAGGGTGAGCAGGGCTACTGTCTATAATACCCTTGATTTATTGGTGGAATGTGATCTGGTGAAAAGGCATCAGTTTGGGACTAACCAGGCCCTGTATGAAAAGTCTTATGGGTATAAGCAGCATGACCACCTCATTTGTTCTAAATGTGGAAAGGTACTGGAATTTTGTGATCCCAGGCTGGGTGAGATAGAAAAGACCATAGCAGAGATTCTGGATTTCGATGTGAGTCATCACTCTTTTACCCTCTATGGCGTGTGTGGGAATGATTCCTGTACGGGGAAAGACTGATATGATAATGGCTCGTGATGCGTTATGTATGTTTCTGACTAACCTTTAGTGTATTATCAATGGAATTTACGTTTTCGGAGAAGAATAAAATAGGTGTTTTTAGCCTAAGTGGAAATTTAATAGGGGAGGCTGATGGCATGGCCATGACTGAATCCTTCAGCGAAAAGCTGGAACTAGGATATGAGCAGTTTGTGATTGACCTATCAGATCTTCAGCATATCAATAGTTCAGGGCTAGGCGTGTTGATTACACTATTGACTAAAGCCCGTAAAAAAGGAGGTGAACTTATGTTGGCTAATCCTTCTTCCTATATTAAAAATCTCCTGCTGATTACCAAGCTCAATACTATTTTTGAGATTCATGCTACCACTGATGAAGCCTTGGGAGCATTAGTTAATTGAGTTAGCCCAAAATATTTCCAGGAAACCTTATATTCGCAGCTTAATTTTAATCTGATACCATGTCAGCTGTAGACGTATTGTTAGGCCTTCAATGGGGAGATGAAGGGAAAGGAAAAATTGTTGATGCATTCACCCCGTCTTATGACATCATCGCTCGATTCCAGGGCGGTCCTAATGCAGGTCATACCATCGTATTTGATGGCAAGAAATACGTTTTACACCTCATCCCTTCCGGTATTTTTCGGGAGAATACGCAGTGTATCATTGGGAATGGGGTAGTCATAGATCCGGTGACCCTCAGAAAGGAAATTCTCAACCTGGAAGCTAATTATGAGGGCGTAAGAGATAAACTATATATCTCTGACAGGGCACACCTGATACTTCCTTCTCATAAACTATTGGACGCTGCTTCAGAGGCTTACAAAGGAGCTGCTAAAATAGGCTCTACCCTTAGAGGGATAGGACCTACCTATATGGATAAGACGGGCAGGAACGGCTTAAGAGTAGGAGATGTACTAGG
The DNA here is from genome assembly GCA_039026975.1 of Bacteroidota bacterium. Classification (GTDB taxonomy): domain Bacteria; phylum Bacteroidota; class Bacteroidia; order J057; family J057; genus JBCBKZ01. The sequence goes on from JBCCLI010000016.1 coordinate 23,448, forward strand.
TGGACACTTTAAAGAGAAGTATGCTCAGCTGTCTAAGAAACACCAGCATATGCTGGATGATTATTACCACTTTGAGTACGATCTTCCTTCATTAGAACCAGACTTTTTTGAGGCTGTAGAATTTTTATCTAAACTAAAAATAACTAATACCACCCACCTTATACAGTCTGCCTTAGCAGAGGGGAAAAAAGTATTAGCGGAAGGTGCTCAAGGGACATTACTAGATATAGAATTTGGGAGTTATCCTTTTGTAACCAGCTCCAATACTTGCACAGCGGGTGCCTGTATAGGCATGGGAGTAGCGCCTACTACCATCCAGCGCGTATATGGAATTTTTAAAGCCTATTGTACACGTGTAGGAAGCGGTCCTTTCCCTACAGAACTGCATGGAGAAGTAGGAGAGCAACTCAGAAAGGCAGGCAGTGAGTTTGGGGCCACCACAGGAAGGCCGCGGAGGTGTGGTTGGCTGGATATACCACTGTTAAAGTATGCCATCAACCTGAATGGGGTTACAGACCTTATTATGACTAAGGCAGACATCCTCGCAGAAGTAGATGAAATCCGGGTTGCTTATGCTTACCGTATGGCAGATGGTACAGAAACGGATGTCATCCCCTTTGATATAGCAGCAGAGGTAACTCCTCTTTATGAGCGCTTCCCTTCCTGGAAAGATGATTTATCTAGCTGCGACCATGTACAGCGTTTCCCTGCTGAACTTTCTACCTATATTTCCTATTTGGAGGAAAAGTTAGGGGTTCCTATCACCTTTGTTTCTACCGGACCTGGCAGAAAACAACTATTGACGGTAGAGGATCATCCTATGTTGCAAGAGTGACATAGTAAATACTCTTAACCCCACATACAATGAGAACAATTGTAACTATTGCTCTCCTTTGCTCCTCCTTGCTGAATACATTCGGACAAGAAAAACCTGATAAGTTATCTTCCCAGCAGGTTCGCAACCTAACAGCATTTACTAAAGCCTATGGCTACGTCAAGTATTTCCATCCTTCCAGAGAGGCTTTATCTGCCGACTGGAATGAAATAGCTGTCCGGGGAGTGGAACGGGTTTTGTCCGCGAAAAATGAAGCTGACCTGATTTTACGTCTTGATTCTATTTTTAAACCATTAGGATCTTCTATTTTTATAGGAAAAAATACTGAATTACCTACTGACTTCCCTGACTACAAAGGGAAAGTTCAATTTTGGCATCATAAAGGAAGTGGAATCCATCCTTATGACCGTTCTATTTATAAAAGTGAGATTATCAGAGGGGCATTAAACGTTTTGGAGAATAAGTATAGCGTTCCACTAAATCAGCCATTCTCTGCCGAGCTTGTAGATAGTATTTCCATTTCTTTTCCCTTGGCTGTTCCCGTTAAAAACAATAAGAAAAGTGCAGATAAAGTTGAAATGAAATCCTATCAGATTACTCAACTTGACGTAAGATTGGCAGGAATTATCATTGTTTGGAATGAGCTCCAACACTTTTATCCGTATTGGGATGTGGTAGTCGTAGATTGGTCTAAGACTTTAGATAAAGCATTGCTAGATGCTTGCGATGATACGAATGAACTTGATTATTGGAATACACTCAGAAGGCTGATGACAGCTACCCAAGATGGACATGGTTTTACTTCTATTACTAACTATTCAGGTAAGTGGAGGGGAGTAGGTATTTGGCCTACCTTAATTGATGGAAGGATCATAGTTCATGCTCACGTCAAGAGTCTTTCTCAGAAAATTACACGTGGAGATGAAATCATTTCTATTGATGGTGAGCCTGCGTTAGAAAGATATAGGAAGGAAAAAACACTTATCTCAGGAAGTGATCAATTCCAAAAGAGAGTAGCACTTGCTACCCTGCTATATTCCACTTTTGAAGCGGATAGTTTGGAACTGGTGCTGCTTAATGAAAAGGGGGAGCAATACCCAGTAAGAATTGGCTTTTTACCAGAAGGTGAGAATAAAATGCCTCACCTTTACGAGGAAATTGAAGAGATAGAAAAGGGGATTTATTATGTAAGCTTAGATCGGATAGAGGATGAAGACTTTCAACAGGCTTTACCTAATCTGATGAAGGCAGAAGGAATTATCTTTGAGCTAAAAAGGTACCCAGCAAGTTTCGGCAATTATTTGTCTTATTTATCACGTGAACCTCTAAAATCTGCTAGATGGAATGTACCTAAAATATCATACCCGGATCAGCTACATCTGACAGAATTTGATACTTCTGGACGGTGGAACATTAAGCCTACTAAGTCCAATCTAGCGGACAAGAAGATGGTCTTTATCATCAGCGGTCGTGCGATAAGTGCAGCGGAAAGCTATTTAGGGATCATTGAGCATTATCAGCTGGGGCCCATAGTAGGGGAGGAACCTACGGCCGGCACTAATGGTAATGTTAATAAAATAGACTTACCCGGAGGGTTTCGGGTAACTTATACCGGTATGAAGGTCTTGAAACATGATGGCTCTCAGCACCATCTGGTAGGGATACAACCTACTCATCCTGTAAAGCTTACCCAGCAGGCCATCAGGGAAGGGCGGGATGAATTAATTGAAGAGGCTCTGGCAATTCTCAAAGAGGAGAAATAGGTAGCAGACAGGTTGAGCACCTACGGCGCCCTGCGGGATGGTGCCCTGATGGGCTAATTGTATTTAGCTCCTATGGAGCCGACGTGTAGGGGCGAATGTATTTTTTTGAGTGGCCAAAACAACATTTTTATTGTTTGTATGAATTCATGATCTGAATGACAGAAAGTCAACCTCTTGTTAATATCAAGGCTGCATACTCAGATTGAGACTAAATTACACGATATAGAAGTAGCTTTTTCTAAGCTGGTAGATTACCCCTTTTTGGGATTTTATGTACCTTAATTAAAATTTAACAGTATGACCCTAACAAGCCTGGAGCAGTTAGATTTTACCAAATCTTACACCTATGCTGATTACTTAAGTTGGTAGGTTAAGGAACGGCTGGAGTTACTGAAAGGAAAAATTTCTCTTATGTACCCAGCTCCAGGTCTTGAACATCAGCGAATTTCTGGTAGACTATTTCTAGCAATTTCTACGTCTTTGACAGGCAAGCAGTGCGAGCTGTTTGCTGCCCCTTTTGATGTTCGATTAAGACGGGAAGACCAATCAGGAGATGATCAAAAAGTTTATACAGTGGTTCAGCCGGATTTATGTTTGATTTGTAATTCAGATATTCTGGATGAAAGAGGGTGTTTAGGAGCCCCTGATCTAATCATAGAAATTCTTTCACCTGGGAATTCGAAAAAAGAATTGAAGGATAAGTTTCAGTTGTATGAAGAGGTAGGGGTAAAGGAATACTGGATGGTGTATCCTGAGCAAAAAAGTATCAGCATGTTTATTCTTGATGAAGAAGGAATCTACAAAGGATTAAGGCCCTTATCTGAGGAAGAGAGACTGACATCCATACTTCTCCCTCAGTTAAGTTTCCTGCTCGCTGCTATTTTCTCTTCTAATTGAGCCTCCTATCAAAGGTAGGTACCTTGCTTAAAGTTAGATTTCCAAAGAGGGAAATATGTATTTCTCCAGAATGTCAAAAGGCCCCTTTTCCATTTGCGGATATACATTATAGTTGCCACCTGTAAAGGTTATACACATGTCTAATGCTGGAATGATAATCAGGAACTGACCTCCATTCCCCCAGGCTTCAATGGTCTGATACTCTGTCCCTTGAATCTCTCTTTGAAGAATTCTCCAGAGATAACCATATTCTGAGTTTGTGGGGTAAGTGGTGCTAACCTTAGGACTGGTCATTTCTACTATCCATGACTTTGATAAGAGTTGCTCCCCATGCCATTCTCCTTCATTAAGAACTAACATACCAAATTTGATAAAATCTATAGGGCGCAGGAAGAAATTGCCAGCTAGGTACCCCCTTCCATATGGAGAAGTAAGCATCTGAAAATCCTCTATCCCCATGGGAAGTAAGAGAGTAGCATACAGATAATGGGGAAGGTACTCCTGGGTTGACTGGGAAATGACCCCACTTAATAAATTTGCGCCTCCAGAGGAATACTCATATGTTTCCCCTGGGGTAGCTACCATGGGAAGACTTAACTTATATCCTACCCAGTCTTGATGATTCCATTGCATCTCATCTTCATTCTCAAGTTCTATTCCTGTAGTCATAGTCAATGCATGCCGAACGGTTATAAGCCTTTTAGCAGGAGCTTGAGTCGCATCGTATGAAGGATAGAAATCTAATAAAGAGCTATTTACGTCCGGCAGGTGGCCCTCATCCAGCGCCTTGCCCACAAGCATAGCACTAAGGGACTTGAAAGCAGACCTAATGTCTTTGAGATCTTCTCTTTGGTACCCGTGAAAATATTCTTCTAATACGAGCTTGTTCTCCTTAACTATGAGAAGGCTATGGATATGGTCGTACTGCCCACTGTTAATGTGGGAGAATAGGGAAAGGATGGAAGCATCTATTCCCACCTCAGTCAAGCTGGCAGTTTCTATCCCCTCAATAAAGGCGGGCTTCTCATATTTGTAGGTTTCTCCAAGAGCAGCAGGCCTATACCCTACTTGTTCATGCATACTTAGCTTAGTCAATTCTACTTTCCGTTCTCCTCCAGGGTTTCGATAGATTAATTCTATTATTTCAGGGCTATTTTGATACTCAGCTTCTATATGAAACTTGTCATTAGAAATTTCAAGCCCTATCTGATTATCTCTGATGCTAACCTCTTCTATCTCAAAGTGGGCTTTCCGATTTTCCTTATTGCTTTGAATATTAGCTTGTAGCTTCCCCGCAGCATCCTGATAGAATTCCAGGTAGACCAGATAATCGGTATCAATAATCTCAGGCTTTTCCAGTTTCGCAGACCATACACTTCCCTTCTTCTGAAGTGGGATGGCTTTTACCCAAAGGTCATGTGTTAACAGGCCTACTACCGCTAGTCCATCCACATCAAATTCCATATCTACTTTCAGCCCTCCCTTTCCTCTACCTATCAGCCTAGGGCCATTTTGGCTACATACAATTCTCTCTGCCTCTATACCTTGCTTGTATAAAAGAACTGTATCAGCTATTAGCACTAAAGAGTCAAAAATAGGCTCTGTTTGAAAAAGAAGACCAGACCATACTCCTAACAATTGTTGATCTGTGATTTTTGAATCATTTCTTTGGCAGGAGAGTAGCATAAAAATAACGGGGAGTACAATGATAAGTGAGAGGGATGATTTCATAGGTATGGATCAGTATATTGGAATGGTTATCCTTTACAGCTGGCTAGGACCATCTCTAGAGAGTAGGTGGTACCAGCTGATTTAAGACTATTTCCTATTCCTGAAATTACCTTTGAAAGATAGTCAACACGAGACACATTTGTTTCATAGGTAGGCTTACTGTCAAGATCACCGACCTCGCTTGTGTTAAATATACCTTCACCATCTTACCATGAGAAAGGGTTAAATATCTTCTGCTCACGGTATAATGGGCAGCTGTAGAAAAGAGTCATAGGCTCCTCCTATATGGATAATATGTTCCCCTCCCTGATTTAATGAGTTATCTTTTACCATAGGGGCATTTTGAAAGATCTCATAAGAAGCTACCACCAGTTCTAGACTTTCTCCCTTATGGAAGAATACTGAAGTAGGGGGGAATGGCATTTCCAGGCAAACGATTTCAGCCGGCTTAATTTTCTGATAGCTTTTGAAGAGTTGATGTGGAATGGCCTCTGTAGACTTTTCTGGATCTAATTCTCTTAGAGAGGCTCTCATATATCCTCTGGTAATCACATCATGCTTATTGCCTACGGTCCCATAAAAGGGAACCCTATTCCCACTCTGATCATATTTATTCAGGACCGCATATACATGAAAGTCATCCTGGCCTCCATTTGAGGCCTTCAGTTCCATCCAGAGCTTGAGCTTGGCATGTCCTGTCAACTCAGTATCATCATGGAAGGTATGTCTGAATGTTTTTATTCCTTTTTTACCATGGTAAGCTATTTCAGTCTTACTGGGCTTCTGATTCTCCAACAGTACATGATCCTGAGAGAGGAAATATTTTTTATATCTGGTTCTTGCAAGTGGCCATTCATCTTCTCCACGTACTTCATGAATAGTGTCTCTTCCAGATCTTACTTCCAGCCTAACCCTAGGCGTCTGAGCCCATCCATTCTCTTTTTTCCCTTTTAGATAATAATCCATAAACGTCAGGGTAAGTGCTTGCACTTCCTGACTGTAGTATACATCCCATTTTCCATCCCGATGGGTATACATCCATTTATCTTTGCTTTTTACATCCATGAAGGAGCGGAAGGAGCCATTAGAATGAAGCCCTACATCAGAAAAAGAGACACAAGTCAAAATCGGGATATCTATGTTTTCAACGGGCGCTCTCTTTTCTTCCCAGAAAGTATCAAAAAAGGGATGGTTAATGATCCATTCAGAGGGGGTACCCCCTTGCTTGTCAATGAATGATTGAGGATTAGATGTCATGGCTGGTTTTACTTCTGTTTCCCACCAAAAAGCTGGAAATCCTTCCTGGGGGATTCCTCCTAGATTGGCCAGATCCCGGTACATATCTGTGATTCCCTCCCAGGGAGATATGCATTTCAAGGCGTTAGGTGCCTTATTGCCATAGTCTCTGCAAGCAGCGACATGATACTGCGTGATGGCTAAAAAGCTCACGCCGTTGAGTCCTATGTTTCCATCACACCAATCTTGTTCCGCTATCCACTCAATGACTTCAAAGTAAGCCCTGGATTGGTTTCTATCGAAGGTGCTTGCTTCCCCTGTACTTCCACCAAAACCTGGCATATTCATATTGACCACTACATAACCGTTACTCACCCAAAAATTGGGATCAGGAGATTCCCAGCTGGTAAGGGTAGAGAATGTAGGTTTTCCTACCTGATCAATTAAGCGGTATTGTTGTGGGACGCCATTAAATGGGGTTTTTCCGAGAGCAGGTACCAAGTGGTTATCGTAAGGGTGAGCACACATAATGACAGGAAGTGGTTTATTCTCAGCTAAGGCCTTACGAGATTTAAAAACATTCATCAAGATTTTGGACCCATCTGAAACTGGGACTTCTACGTCCCACTCGGGGAGAATGTCCTCCAAGGGGGCTAGCAATTCCGCCTTTCCTGTGAATAACCGGCCACTAAGAATAGCTCTTTTAATAACCGGTAGTAACGCTTTAAGCACCTTTCGCATAGGATGTATTGTATGTTAGGGATGATCTATACTGATGTAAGTACCTCTGTACAACAAATTAGGCGTAGAGAGTCAGAAAAAAATTGTCTTACTTAAAGTTAGGAGATACCTAAGCCTTATGTTTGAAGAGGATAGAAGGAGAATAGGTACATTTATTAAAATGGATACCCGACTAGCTATATTAAAGGAGGAGGTCAAACATCACTATCCTGGACTTACAGACCAGGAGTGGAATACCCTTCAGGTCAGTCTCACGCCTGTAGCCTATAAAAAAGAAAAGATTGTCTTTCCAGTTGATGAAATTTGCCGCCATATTTTATATGTAACGGAAGGAATTCTGGCCTCTGAATATCATAGTAGTGAGAAGCTGGTTATTTCTAGATTTTTCACACAAAATAGTGTTTGTGCGAACTTAGTAAGCTTGCTAAAGGAAGAAAAGTCTAATGACCAGCTGATCACGATCACCGAAGTAAAAGGAGTTCTCATCCCTTATGAGGTTTTTATGGAGAATTACCTTTATCAGGATGGAATCGGTCTTTTCTTTCGGAAAAAGCTACTACATGTCATGTTAGAAGCAAAAGAATTCGTATCGCTAAAGACCATTTCTGATGTGAAACATCAGTTGGCCTATTTGAGAAATCATTACCCAGAAGTAGTCCTGAATGTTCCCTGGAAACATATAGCTAACTTCATGGGAGTGACCCCCGCATGGCTTAGCCGGACCCTGAAGAAGAAACAAGTTAAAGAAGACTGGTAAGCCTTACTTCCTTGGGCTATGCATCCTGATCTTCTTTTTATGGCATGTACCGATAAAAATGCACTACCAGATTCAAATAGTTTCCCCTCAACGGGGATTTAGGGAAAACACTACTCCGTCCGTAGTGCCTTCACGGGATCATTCTGGGTAGCTTTGAGCGCATGGTAGCCCGTAGTGGCTAAGGCAATGGCTACCACTGCCACAAAGGCCAATCCGTACAGTACATAGTTCATGGTAGTATGGTAGGAGAAGGTATCCAGCCACTCCGCCATGAAGTATCTGGCAGCTATGAAGGCCGGAATAGTGGCCACCATCACCATAAACACAAAGTTGCGGGTGAGTAAGTAGATAATATCTGCTGCTTTGGCTCCTAATACTCTTCTGAGGCCTATTTCCTTGGTACGTTGTTCTACGGTAAAGCTGGCCAGTCCAAATAAGCCCAGACAGGCTATGACAATCATCATGATGCTGAAAAGGGTGAAGATTCTGGCGCGAATCTGGTCTTCTTCATACAACTCCATGAAACTCTCATCCAGGAAGTCATACTCAAATGGCTTATTCGGATATACCTCATTCCACTGACTTTGGGCAAAGGAGATCACCTCTGCTAGCTCGCTGGCTTTTTCTATTTTAAAACGTAGGTGGATTTGGCTATTTATTTCATTTGGGAAAAAGGCAATGCCGGATATCTGCTCGTAAAGAGATTTTTGGTGGAAGTCCCTAACCACCCCTATCACTCTTCTGGTCATAGGATTTTCTGGATCCGTTCTACTAAACTTCTTTCCAAGTGGTTCTTCCCAGCCCATACGCTCCACCATGGCCTCATTCACGATTACTGCCTGGGTAGAGTCTGTACTAAATGACAGGTCGAAGTTTCTCCCTTTGACAAACTCAATGCCCATGGAAGGGAAGTAGTCAAAATCTACGGCATACATGTCTATTCCATACTCATCCATGACTCCCTGACTGTCTTCTACGCTCATGAGGTTTTTCCCATACCCGCCTCCTGGTGTTGAACTGGCTGAAGAGACGGATTCTATTCGAATATCTCTAACCAACTTATCTCTTAAGACCGGAAATTTTTCCTGGTCTTCCTCGCCTGGAATTTCAAAATGCATGATCTGATCCTTATCAAATCCCAGATGCTTGTCTCTCAGGTAATTCATCTGGTCATAAATGATGCCAGTACCTATGATCATGAAAATGGTGATGGCAAACTGTAAGGTAACTAAGGAAATTCTTAGTTTGGGATTTCCCGCTCCTTTAGAGAGACTTCCTTTCAGCACTTTGACAGGCCTAAATCCGGATAGATATAAGGCTGGGTAGCTACCTCCTAAAATACCTGTGACCAGAATGATGCCCAAGGCACCTAGAATGACTTGTGGCGTCCAGAGAAGATCTCTTGAAAGCGTTACCCCAAAGCTGGCATTGAAGACTGGAAGTAGTAAAAGAACCAATAAGTAAGAAAGGGTAATGGCTACCAGGGTAAACAGAATAGATTCTGTCAGAAACTGCAGGACTAGCTGCCATCTTTCAGATCCCAGTACCTTTCTAACACCCACTTCCATGGCGCGTTTGGTAGCTTGGGAAGTACTGAGGTTCATATAGTTGATGCAGGCAATAAGCATCATGAAAAGGGCTATAGCCCCAAAAATATAGAGGAAGGCGATATTTCCTACTGGCTCTGGCTCCCCTTGGAAGGTAGAATATAAATGGATGTCCTGAACATTAAGTGCTTCATACTTTACCGTAATTTCATACTCGTCAAAAATAGGGGCTACATGCTGATCGATGATGGTTTGGAGCTTTTCTTCAAAAGCTTTTGTATCTGCATCTTCTTTGAGGAGTACATATGTGTATAACCAAAAACTTCCCCACGATCTAGGGCCAGGATTTCGCAGTGACTCCAAAGTAGTAGGAGCAAAAATGACCTCAGGAATTAGGTGAGAATGAGAAGGCCAGTCTTTATACACAGCTGTAACTTTGTACTCATTTCCAGAAGGAGCTATCAGGCCTTTCCCAACCGGATCCTCATCTCCAAAAATGATTTTGGCAGAGGATTCACAAAGCATCATAGAATTAGGCTCATCGAATCCATCTTTCTCTCCATAAACCATCTCAAAGGTGAATACATCAAAAACCGTAGAGTC
>JBCCLI010000017.1:0-32911 GCA_039026975.1 Bacteroidota bacterium
AGCACGTAGCTCTTCCATATTTCTTCCGTAGAGGGCAAAGGAAACGGGTTTCCCAAATACGGCTGAAGTTGCCCCTATGCCAAATACAAGACTCTCAGCTTTAGGAATGGCAGGGGTAAGTTCCCGCATTCTATTAGATAGTTCAAAAGAGGTAATGCCTCTTTGTTCTCCTCCCAGGAAGGTCACTTTAAGCTTGCCTTCATTAGGTTTAGGACCCGTAATTTGTTCTACAAATCTGACTACCTCTTTGCCATCTTTCCGCTTCTCAGTATATTCTTTATTCACCTTCCATACGGCTTCTTCAATGGTAGAAAGAGATTGTTGGGTGATTTCTACCGGCGTACCCGGTTCCAGGCTGAGTTCTATAAATACTGCGTCATCATCCAGGTTAGGAAAGAAAGTAAAGCCTACTAGTCCACCTGCCATTAAGCCAATAGCACCCATAAAGAAAAAGATGAAGACCACAATGGTAACCCCTGAAAGGAGCTTGCTACCAATAGCCATTTTGCGGTAAACAGGTAGGTAAAGCTTGTCTTTCAAGAAGACTAATACCGTATCAAAAGCCTGTTCAATTTTACTGGGAACATGTCCTTCCTTTAGCCCTTTACTGTGTGCCAGATGGGAGGGAAGAAAGAAAAAACTTTCTATCATGGCTACCAGAAGGGTAGCTATTACGACAAAGCCCATTTCTCCAAAGAACTCTCCTGTCTGCGTAGGGAGAAGTAAAAATAGACTAAAGGCTACCGCTGTGGTAGTAAGAGAAATGATGACTGGCGTGAGCATTTCCATAGTACCCTCAAGGGCTGCCTTCATAGGAGAAACGCCCTTTTTCTTCGCCCACTGGTATATATTTTCTCCTATTACTACCCCATCATCTACCAGTATTCCCAGTACGAGAATAAAGCCAAATAAGGAGACGACATTTATGGTCATATCCTGAATAGGAACCAGGATAAACATCCCTAGAATGGCTACAGGAATTTTCAAGGCTACCCAAAATGCCAGGTACCTATCTAAAAAGAGAGCTAGCACTATTAGCACCAGAGTGATCCCTACCAAGCCATTATTGGCCATACTAGAAATTCTGTCTCTTACATTGACCGTTCCATCTTCCAGGATGACTAACTCTATATTAGTATGCGTTCGATTAAACTTATTTAGGTAGTCTCGGGTGATTTGGGCGTTGAGAAGTAAGTCTTCCGTATTGAGAGTATTCACGGAAATAGTTACTACGGGCTTTCCTTTTAGGTATCTCCCATTAGCATCATCCTTGAATCTGTCTATCACATTGGCTACATCTTTTAGGTAGACTATGTTTCCGTCAGGATCTGCTTTTATGATGATATTTTGGAGCTCTTTAGCATAGTAGCTTTTGCTATCAGCTTTGATGGTAATATTCTGCTTCCTGGTTTTAATCTCTCCCCCAAAAGATTCCAGATTAGCCATCCTAACTGCCTGCGCTACTTGCACAAAGCTCAATCTGTAGGATTTTAGGTCATTCTCCCTGATCTGAATTTCTATTTCTTCTGCCGGTAACCCACTTACCTCCACATCTGAAATTTCCGGTCTGGCTAGTAAGTCGTCCTTAATCTGGTCAGCATAATCTTTTTTGACTGCCAAAGGAATATCTCCTACCAAGCCCATGGTCATGGCCAGGTCTTTAATTTCTACCTTCTCTACTACCGGAGCTTCTACCCTGTCCGGGAAATTATTAATCTTATCAACTGCATTTTTGACCTCTGTAAGTACCGTATTAGGCTCAGAATCTTCCGTTAACTCTACTAGGATGGTGGCCAGGTTTTCACCAGAGGTAGAGGTTACCCTGTCTATGCCCTGTATGCCTTCCAGATTTTCCTCTACTTTTACTGTAATGCCGCTTTCTACTTCAGTAGGGGAGGCGCCAGGGTAGGGGACAGCAATGGTAATAAACCTGATTTTCTGCTTAGGGAAATTGGTAGTCTGTGTTTCTCTTAGCTGAAGAAACCCCAACCCAATGATCAATAATAAGCAGAGGTTCACCACGGTAGGGTGCTGAATAAAGTATTTTATGATAGCTCTCATGTGAAAGAAAATTTAGTGGGGATTATGGTTGGGGAATAGCTTTAGTACCTACTATGGGGGCTAGAATCTCTTCAATGATTACTGCGTCTCCTTCAGCTAATCCACTTACCCACACCCTGTTTTCTGTATAGGAAATAGGCTTGACTTCTTTGAGAATGATGATGGAGTCTTGAATAAGGTGTACCTGATTGGTTCTATTCATAGCGCGTAGGGGGATTTCTGCTATCTGTTCCACCATCCCACTTCCTAGAGATGCTTCTAAAAACATTCCTTCCTTCAGCCCTTTCCCACTTACCTGAATAAACACAGGGATAGACTGGGTACTGGGATCTACGCTCCCTCCTAATCGTTTAATGGTTCCTTGGTAGGTTTTTCCAGTGGAGGTATGCAGGAGAGAAATTTTCTGTCCGCTCTTTATGTCACTAAGGTCTGCTGCTGAAATGGCAGCTTTTACTTCAAATACATCTGTCCGACTAAAACTGGCTAAAGGAACTCCTGGATTGACCACTGCGCCTCTGGATACATTTCCGCTGGTGACCACGCCGGTAAAGGGGGCTCGAATGGTATACTTACTGAGCGTTTGCTCTCCACTCTTAAGGGCATAAAAACTGGTAAATAGATTATTAGCAGAGAGGAAGTACCTCAGTTGGTCATTGTTAACTTCTGGTAAGTCAGGGAGAATACCTTCCACGGAAAATCCCTTCACATAAGCGTCCCAGCTAGGATGGGCTTCCACATAGTCTAGCTTGATCTGTGGCATCAGCCTGACTAAAGTGGCTAAAAACTGACTTTTCTGGCTTTTTAGGTTGAGAGAAAAAGTGTTAGCATCCAGCTTAAGCATACTTTCTCCCTTTCTATAAGAAACCCCTTCATTGAGAATTTTAGCGGAACTTAAGACCCTGCCTTGTACTTCAGAGGTGAGCTGGATGCTCTCCAAGGACTGGGTTCTTCCTGTAACATTTACAGCTTGATCTTTTGACTCCAAGCTTATCCGCAGGGTTTGGTAAGTGGGAAGGGAAGCTTCTTCACCCAGACCTCTATCAGTCCCTGTAGACTGAGTATCTTCAGTAGCATTCCCATCTGTGCATGACCATCCTATAAGAACTACCATACAGCTCAATAAAACAGTTGTCAGTCGGTTCATAAATTAATTGATTGAATCAGTTGATTAAGAATTACCCAAAAAAATTTGATTACTTATCTGAAAAAGTGTTCACTTGGTTTAATCGTTTGATTACGTTTTGTGTAAAAAAATTTACTCCGGAGGTTGTAAGTATAAATAGTTGATCATCATGTCAGGTATTATAGCTCTTCTTTCTTCCAGCATCTTATCAAATTCTTCTTCTGTCATCTCCAACTTTAGTTTGATGAGGGCCTGGCTTAAGTAGGGAAATATGACCATGCCTACCAGACTACAAAAAAAGTTCCCTATGCTGATAGGTCGTATTACTCCACCTTCTACCAGTCCTTCAATCTGCTTCTTAAGCACTGGTAGCATATGCTCATCATTCATCATTTCATTTATACGATGGGCATTACGCTGAGACTCAGAAAGAATAAACATAGGAACGAAGGGATTCTGGTCTATGAAATCTATATAGTAGGGGACAAAGTTTCTAATCTTCACATGTAGGGGGTCATCTGTGTTCATGACCTCTCCCATCAATTGGGAAAACCTCATCATGGTTTTCCCAATGACGATATCAAACAGCTTTTCCTTGCTTCTAAAATAGTAGTGAAGACTGGCAATATTAATTCCAGCTGCCTCCGCTATGTCCCTGGTTTTGGTAGCCTCATATCCCTTTTGGGTAAACACCTGAGCTGCTACAGCCAGAATTTTCTCCTCTGTACTTAGTTCACTTAGCTGTTTCTGTTCCCCTTTCATACTGTAAACGTAAAGTATATTTCTGATTTAATCAAATGATTAAATCAGAAATAAGATGGGTAAGCCTCTGTAAGGGTAATTATGTGTCTTTACATAAATCCTAATTCTAGCTGGGCGGCTTCAGACATCATGTCCTTATCCCAGGGGGGATCAAAGGTGAGCTCCACTTCCACCTCATCTATTCCATCTACTTCGAGAGACTTTTCTTTCACTTCTTCAGGAATGATTTCTGCTGCAGGGCATGCTGGGGCAGTAAGTGTCATCAGTATATGAGCTTTATGGTCTTCCAATACTGTGACTTCATAAATCAAGCCTAGTTCATATATATTGACGGGTATCTCAGGATCGAATACCGTTTTTAGCTGCTCTATGATTGCTTCTTTGGTCTCTAACGTATCCATGGTTCCTGATTGTGATTATTTATTTTGTTGGGCTTTAGCCTGATACGCTAAAGCATATATCTTCATTTGTTTGATCATGGCATTTAAGCCATTAGATCTGTTAGGGGAAAGGTGGTCCCTTATACCTATCCTATCTACAAATCCCATATCTGTTTTGAGAATATCTTCTGCTGGATGGTTTGAGAGGACCCTAATGAGTAGGGCTATCAAGCCTTTAGTGATAACAGCATCACTGTCTGCCTGATAATGAATTTGTCCGTTTTGATCATCTGCAAGTAGCCATACCTGAGACTGACAGCCATGAACTATATTATCCTCAGTTTTGTGTGTATCCGGGATAGTTGGTAAGCTCTGCCCCATCTCTATGATGTACTGGTACTTATCCATCCAGTCATCAAACAAACTAAACTCTTCTACTATCTCCTGTTCTATATCTGATATAGACTTGCTCATTATTCAAACATCTTTCTTCCTTTTTGAATGGCTTCTGCCAATCTGTCTATTTCTTCTTTTGTATTATAAAAAGCAAATGAAGCTCTCATTGTTCCGGGAATTTCAAACCTATCCATGATAGGCTGTGTACAGTGATGCCCTGTTCTTATAGCTATTCCCAATCTGTCAAGTATGGTTCCCAGATCATAAGGGTGTATGTCCCCTACCAGAAATGAGATGACGCTTGCTTTCTGATCGGCGGTACCTACTATTCTTAGTCCTTCAATACCTGAAAGCACCTCTGTCCCATAGATGAGTAACTCATGCTCATGTCTGCTAATATTCTCATATCCTACCTTCCAGATATATTTAACAGCTTCTTCCAGCCCTATGCCACCTGAGATATGTGGGGTGCCTGCTTCAAATTTATGGGGTAGATCATTGAAGGTGGTCTTATCTAGCTTGACCACTTTAATCATATCTCCCCCGCCCATGTAAGGGGGCATCTCTTCCAGCCACTTTTCTTTTCCATAGAGTATGCCTATCCCTGTAGGGCCAAACATTTTGTGACCTGAGAATACATAGAAATCACAATCTAGGGCTTGGACATCCACCTGCATATGAGGAACAGCCTGAGCTCCATCCAAGAGGACCGGAATGTCATGCTTGTGCGCTAACGCTATAATATCTTCTACCGGATTAATGGTTCCCAGAGAGTTAGATACGTGCAGAGTAGCTATGATGCGGGTTCTGTCTGTAATGAGTCCTTCCAGCTCCTCAACAGACATCTCTCCTTTTTCATTAATAGGAATGATCTTGAGAACGGCTTCTCTTTCTTCCGCTATCAGCTGCCAAGGGACTATATTAGAGTGATGTTCTAGGTGAGAAATGATAATTTCATCTCCTTTCTGGAAAAATTTTCTGCCGAAACTTTGGGCTACCAGATTAATCCCTTCTGTAGTCCCACGGGTATAAATAACCTCATGCTCATGCTTGGCATTGATGAACTGTTGAATGGTTTTTCTAGCCCCTTCATATTCATCAGTAGCTGTCTGACTCAGGAAATGTACCCCTCTGTGAACGTTACTATTATGGTGTTTATAGTAGTTTTCTAATCGCTCAATAACCTGTATAGGTTTTTGGGAGGTAGCAGCATTATCAAAATATACTAGGGGTTTCCCATACACTTCTTGGTGTAAGGCCGGGAAGTCTTTTCTGACCTCCTCTACGTTAAAAGGAACCCGATCCGTAATGGCTTGTATGTCCATATCGCGTTATGTTGAGGATGAAAAGCGACTTGCAATGCGGTCATTGGCATAGGCCTGTACAGCATCCTGGGAGAGATTCTCACTTACTTCTCCTATAAATGCCTGGATGAGTAGCATTCTGGCCTCCAAGTCATTGATACCTCTGGCCTTTAGGTAGAACATGGCATCTTTATCTATCTGTCCGGTGGTGGCACCATGGCTACATTTTACATCATCAGCATAAATTTCCAGCTGAGGCTTAGTAAAAATGTTAGCTGTAGGACTTAAGAGAATATTTCTATTTGACTGGAAGGCATTGGTCTTTTGAGCATCTTTATACACATTAATTCTACCGTTAAAAACTGCTGTGGCTTTTTCATGTATGATGCCTTTATAAAGCTCATTGCTGTAGCAGTTAGGGACAGTGTGATGTACTTGTGTATGGTTATCTACATGTTGGAACCCATCTATCATATAGGCCCCAAATAGATGAGCTTCACTATGCTCTCCGTCCAAAAATACTTCCAGGTTATTCCTGACTAGTTCTCCCCCGAAGGTATAAGTAGAAATGGTAAAGCTGGCATTTCTCCCTACATGTGCTTGGGTTTGCTCTACGGTAGATCCCAGATGTGCTCCTTCTTGAAAACGGGTGAGGGTACATCTAGCATCATTGCCCACAAATATTTCTGTGGTCTGGTTATGCAGGGTCTTACCAGTACCCAGGTTCACATATTTTTCAATGATATGTACCTCTGCATTTGGGTCTACCCATATCAGGTTTCTATTCTGGCTAGCCAGGTAGGCCTTTTCAGAGCCTCCTGAAAAAAGGTGTAATACAAAAATGGGTTTTTCTACCAGAGCAGATTTTGGAAGGTGTATGAGAGTCCCCTCCTTAGCATAAGCTGCGTTTACAGCAGAAAATATATTTTTATCAACAGATAGAAAGGAACCGCTATGCGCTTTGTAGAAGGCTTTCTCATCTGTACTCAACTCACTTAAGGCTGACACAAAGACGCTAGGCTGTATACCTAAGCTGGATAGCTCCGAAGTATACACTCCGTTATGGAATACCATGATATGCGCATCCAAACCGTCAATAAGGTGAGAAGAGATATCTACCTGCTCAGTAGGGGAGGGCAGGGTAAAGTCTCCTTCAAATAGGTTACGTAGGGAAGTATACTTCCATTCTTCCCACTTTTTAGTGGGAAGCTTCGCCTCCGCCAATGCTTTTTCAGCCTTTAGCTGTAATGGGGTTCTATGGCCGTTTCCATTCAGCTTGATTGGCCTAAAGCGAGAAACAAATGTATCTTTAAGGCTATCTGATTGTATAATCGTACCTGCCATATTAGCTGCTAATTGGACTCTAATAAAACTAAACTACTTCTGCTTTGATCCAGTCGTATCCCTTCTCTTCCAGTTCTAGTGCTAACTCTTTCCCACCAGACTTTACAATCCTTCCGTCTACCATCACGTGTACTACATCTGGTACTATATAAGTAAGTAGCCTCTGGTAGTGTGTGATGACCAGAAATGAGTTATTCTCATTTCTAAGCTTGTTTACTGCCTCTGAGACTATTCTCAATGCATCAATATCCAGTCCTGAATCAGTTTCATCTAGAATGGCCAATTTAGGTTCAAGCATAGCCATCTGGAAAATTTCATTTCTCTTCTTCTCTCCTCCAGAGAATCCTACGTTTACCGAGCGCTTAGTGAGTTGCTGATCCAACTCTACAATCTCTTTCTTCTCCTTCATCAATTTCAGAAAGGCTCCTGCAGATACAGGTTCTTCTCCTCTGTATTCTCTAATAGAGTTCAGGGAAGTGCGTAAGAAGTTAACCATGCTTACTCCTGGTATTTCTACAGGGTACTGAAAGGCCAGGAAGATTCCTTCTCCAGCTCTCTCATGAGGGTCTAGTTCTAATATATCATTCCCTTCAAAAAGCACTTCTCCCGCTGAAACTTCATAATCTTCCTTTCCTGCTAAAACAGAAGCCAAGGTACTTTTTCCGCTACCGTTAGGCCCCATGATGGCATGAACCTCTCCAGGATTTATATCCAGGGTAAATCCTTTGAGAATTTCCTTATCCTCAATTGAAGCATGAAGATTTTTTATTGATAACATGTTGGTTTGTTAGTTTTGTTTGGAATACTAGCCTACACTTCCCTCCAGGCTGATAGACAACAATTTCTGCGCTTCCACTGCAAATTCCATGGGAAGCTGGTTTAAGACCTCCTTAGCGTATCCGTTGACTATGAGCCCTATGGCCGCTTCCTCATCTATTCCTCTTTGGTTACAGTAAAATATCTGATCCTCTCCTATTTTGGAGGTAGTAGCTTCATGCTCTATCTGTCCTGTAGGGTTTCCTACCTCTATATATGGGAAGGTGTGGGCACCGCAGGTATCCCCTATGAGAAGAGAATCACATTGGCTGAAGTTTCTGGCATTATGGGCACCTTTCATCATCTTCACTAACCCACGGTAGCTATTGTTGCTTCTCCCCGCTGAAATTCCCTTGGAGATAATGATACTACGGGTGTTCTTTCCTATGTGAACCATTTTGGTTCCTGTATCAGCTTGCTGAAATCCGTTAGTAACGGCTACTGAATAAAACTCCCCTTCAGAATTATCTCCCTGGAGAATAACGGATGGATACTTCCAGGTAATTGCGGAACCAGTCTCTACTTGCGTCCAGGAAATTTTGGATCTCTTCCCTTTACAAATTCCTCGTTTAGTAACGAAGTTATAAATACCTCCTTTTCCTGTTTCGAAATCACCTGGGTACCAGTTTTGGACGGTAGAGTATTTAATTTCAGCGTCATCCATAGCTACTAGTTCTACCACAGCCGCATGAAGCTGGTTTTCATCTCGCATAGGAGCTGTACATCCTTCCAGGTAGCTTACATAACTTCCTTCTTCGGCTACTATCAATGTTCTTTCAAACTGACCAGTATTGGATTCATTGATTCTGAAGTAGGTGGAAAGTTCCATAGGACACCTTACTCCCTTAGGAATGTACACAAAGGACCCATCCGTAAAGACAGCCGCATTTAAAGCAGCATAGAAGTTGTCTCTGTAGGGAATGACACTTCCCATATACTTCTTGACTAGTTCAGGATGATCCTGGATGGCCTCGGAAAAGGAACAAAAAATGATTCCTTTTTCAGCAAGTTTTTCCTTGTAGGTAGTCTTGATAGATACACTGTCCACTACTGCATCCACTGCTACTCCACTTAACACCTTCTGCTCCTCAAGTGGAATCCCTAATTTCTCAAAAGTTTTAAGTAGTTCTGGATCTACCTCATCTAAACTTTCTAGTTTCGGCTTTTGCTTAGGAGCAGCATAATAGTGTATATCCTGAAAGTCAATAGGAGGATATTGGATATGGGCCCACTTAGGCGTTTTCATTTTCTGCCAATGGTGAAATGCCTTCAAGCGGTATTCCAACATAAAGGCGGGCTCATTCTTCTTGGAAGAAATTAGCCTTATAATATCCTCATTAAGTCCTTTAGGTGCTTTATCAGACTCTATATCTGTTACAAATCCGTACTTGTATTGGTTGTCAGCGGTGACCTCATGGATGATTTTTTCATCCTCACTCAGCTCTGCTATCGGTATAATACTGTTTTCTGACATGAAGCTTGTCTTTATTTAGACTTATTCTAAATTAGAAACGAAAAATATATGCGTAATGTTCCGAATTTTTACGCATTATCTACCAAATGTACATACTAAAAAAGAGCAACATACTATCAATATTAGGTAGTTTATATGTAAGTGTCAACCCTGATGTACCAAAATCTAGGTACTTAACTTTATTGATATTGATACCATAACTCATAAGTCAATCATTGTGTTTAGGGAAAATAGCAGTTTTCTGTAAAAAAAAGCCGAAATACTCCCTTTTTATGAGAAAAAAGGCTCATTATCTTTCATACCCAATTTATACCTAATTTTAGGTACTTCATACTACTAAACTTAGGCCTGATAAGACCATAATGATCCACATTACCCAGCTAATGTCCTTCACTTTTAATAAAAAAAGCTTAATAATTCCCCAGGAGAGGAATCCTATGGCTAAGCCTGTGGAAATTTGAAAGCTAAAAACCATGGTAGTAATGGTTAGTAGGGCAGGAAATGATTCTTCATACGACTCGAATTGGATATTTCTTACAGATTTTAGCATCATCATTCCCACTATGATGAGGGCAGGAGCAGTAGCGTAGGGAGGAACTATGCCTATTAGTGGAATAAACAGCAGAGCAACTAAGAATAAACTACCCGTAATGACTGAGGTAAAGCCTGTTTTTCCACCAGCTGCTATTCCACTTGCTGATTCTACATAAGAGGTAGTAGGGGAGCTGCCTAAGAGGCCGCTTAACATGGTAGCTATAGCATCTATATTGAGCATGCTGGATAGTTTATTAATCTTACCATCCTTTTCTACCAGCTTAGCTTCATGGGCACAAGCTACCAAAGTTCCCAGGGTGTCAAAAAGGTCAATAAACATCAAGGCAAAGATGGGCCCTATGAGGCTCCACTTGAAGGCAGACCATAAATCCAATTGAAAGCTGATAGCCGAAATAGAAAGGTCATAGGAAAACATCTGAGTGGGAAACTCTACTTTGCCTAAGGCCATGGCAAAGGCAGTAGTTACCAGTATCCCTATAAGAATGGCAGCCTGTATCCCTCTAACCAGGAGGACTATGCTCACAAATAATCCCACTATACCTAAGATGACTTCCACCGTAAAGCTTCCCAGGCTGACCAGGGTAGCCGTATTTCCTACGATTAAACCCATATTTTTCATGCCTATGAAGAGGATAAATAAGCCTATGCCAGCAGCAATGGCAGAAATAAGGGATTGGGGAATGGCCTGGAGAATTTTCTCCCTGGCTCCTATTAGGGAAAGAAAGAGAAAGAGAGAGCCAGCCCAGAATACAATACCCAAGGCCGCTTGCCAACTCATTCCATAGGTTTGTACCAGGGTGTAGGTGAAAAAGGCGTTCATGCCCATACCGGGTGCCATGGCTATGGGAACATTGGGGATAAGCCCCATTAGCAGGGTAGAAACAGCTGCTATCAGGCAGGTTACCACTATGAGTGCATCTCTGTCCATCCCAGCCTCTGATAGTATGCTTGGATTTACAAAGATGATATAAGCCATGGTGAGGAAAGTAGTAATACCGGCCATAATCTCCTGACGGAGGGTAGTCCTACGGCTTTCAAATTGGAAGTATCTGGAGATCATATGCGCATGTATAAGCGCACAAATATGAGAATAAAATAACTTTCAACAAGCTGAAGCAGGAAATTCTCAACTAATTACGAAAGAATGCAAAGAGCCCCGATTTACTAGTAGGAGAACCTATTCAGGAGAAATTTCCAACACGCTGTTATACCTAAGTGCAACCGTTACTTCAGGGTTTTCACTTCTTAGCTGAAGGGCTAACTGTATTTCTTTATTGGGAAAAAGACTAATGATGTTTTCACTGGAAGTCTGCCCAAAGGTATTACTCACCTCACTTTCTACTAAAGGCTCCCCATCAGTTAAGTTATAGAGTCTGGCAAAGCACTTTACATCACTCTTAGTAGAAGCTATTTCAGCCTTAAAAGTGATCCTGCTGTAACTTGGATACTCACTCAGGTCAAATGCTCCGCTTCTAAGTTCACTTCCAAAAGTCCATATGGTGTCTGTACTCTCAGTATACCCAAATGAGATCACATCCAGGGGCTGTCCCGGGATGGGAATGAAGTCTATGGGAGAGGGAGAATCACTAGAAGTATCTGCATTATTACAGGCTATCAAGCCTATGAAAGACAGGCTTATAAGCATAATCATGTACACATAATACTGCCGCATAAGTTGAATCTTTAAAGCGATTAAGGTTTATCTGGCTATCACTGCTGCCCTGTCATCCTACTTGTAGGTCCTTGGAAAAAGAGCCATCTACTAATGAAAGAGTTCCAGGATTGGGTAATCCATTATGGAACAAAAAGCTTATGTTCTTACAATCAACAACTTATAATGGGTATGAAGAGTTTAACATTTTACCAGGAAATTAGGGTTTCAGCCTTCAAACCTTGAAAATTGGCAATGATCTTATCTGCTTCATGGAGCTTATCAGCTGAATGGGTAGTGCTGATCCCACATACATGCATACCCGCTGCTTTTCCCGCTTTCACCCCCTGGATAGCATCCTCAAATACCCAACAGTTTTCAGCTGGAGTCCCTAAGGCTTGTCCTGAACGTGTGTATACCTCCGGATGGGGTTTCCCATGGGTAACCATGCTTGCATCAATGA
The DNA here is from genome assembly GCA_039026975.1 of Bacteroidota bacterium. GTDB lineage: Bacteria > Bacteroidota > Bacteroidia > J057 > J057 > JBCBKZ01. The sequence goes on from JBCCLI010000017.1 coordinate 12,330, forward strand.
TGGATGAGAAGTAGTCTCTGGTTCCCGTACCATCCAGGGTAAAGCTTACATTATCTGGGGGGGCAGAGGTAGCTACTGCTAATGGAACACCAGCTGCCTGCAGAGAGGTTAAGAAGGAAAGGAGACCTGGGACAGGCTGGATGTGAGGGCTATACAGTTCTCTATACAAGGCCTCCTTGGTCTGGCTAAAAGCCTTTTCTTCCGCTAGAGAAAATTTTCTGCTGAATAGTACCGCCAGGGTATCAGCCATAGTTCGGCCATTAAGTTCATTCTGATACTGTTCTTCTGATAGGAAGATGCCATATTGGTCGCAGGTCTGCTTCCATGCTAGATAGTGGAAATCAGCATTATCCACTATTACCCCGTCCATATCAAAGATTACTGCTAGTTGGTTCATGTGAGATAGAAACTGATCTGTATGTTAAGGCCTACATCAATGTATTCATAGCTAGTTTACATTCTGGTTCCAGGTGTAGGCTCTTAGGAAGTCGTCATTACTAGCCACGAGTAGGGTTTTCTGGCCATTAATACTTATCCAGGCGAGTTTTCTCACATCATAAGGGAGGTAAAGGCCTGATTGGTAAGGGGACACAGCTTGAAACTGCCCTTCATCATCTTGGGTGAGGATCATCCCTAATCCGGCATCATTACGTTGGGTTTCTATCTCAGCATGGAAATGGTTGCCGGCTGCTATTACTTCCAGCATGTTATCTGAATTAATATCTCCTACCAGAAAATCTTGTATCACTGATAGTTGAGCTTCCTTTGGAAAGGAGTGGAACGTAAAGCTTCCATTCGTATTCTCAAAGTAACCTGAGCGGAAATCCTGTGCTTCATATTGAAGGGATTTAGCTAAGGGGGACTCCCCATAAATGTCAAATATATCTGCCTTAGCAAAGGCTTCATAGGTGGGGAATTTATCCTGAAGTATAGGCACTTGCTCAGAAGAGCAGGATTTTCCCCTCAGGGGGTATAGCTCTTCCTCATGATAGTATCCGAGGACTATATCTTTAGAACCGCTATTATCAAAGTCATCATAGAACAGCTTGAAAGGCTCCTCTTCGGTAGCTTTGTATTTATAGTTTAGGCCCAGGTTCCCAGCTAATATATCTTCATCCCCATCACGGTCTATGTCTACTACTTCCAGGCTGTGCCACCAGCCGGTTTTACTGATAGGGTTTGTAAGGGACATCTCAGAGAAGGTACCTCCCTGGTTTTCCAGGTAGGTGATATCCATCCATTCTCCTGTAAGGAGCAGATCAGGCTTCTGGTCAGCATTCATATCCTTCCAGGCAGCGTCTGTCACTAGCCCTGCCTTGGAAAGCATAGGGGCTTGGTTAGCCGTAACATCCTCAAAACTTCCCGCTCCATTATTTAGGAGAATCACACTTTGGGCAGGCTCCGGATAAGCCCCTGGCACTATTCTACCACCTACAAATAAGTCTTGGTCTCCATCCAGGTCTATGTCTGCGGCCCGTACACAGCCGCCACTAACAGCTAATGCAGGTATGGCATAATCAGATTTGAAAAACTGCCCATTTCCCAGGTTGAGGTAAAGTCTATCCTGGTAGTAAGGGCTGCCCGCTTCAAACTCATAGCCCCCACTTACTACATACAAGTCTTGATCTAAATCCCCATCTGCATCAAAGAAAAGGGCATCTATATCTTCTGAGAATAGGTCAGCTTGCCATGCCTGGGAAGCTGCTGGGGTAAAGGTTCCTGACTCAGCCTGTAGGAGTAATTGCCCACTTTTCCCTACGGCTCCTCCCAGGAAGATGTCTTCCAGGCCATCCCCATTTACATCTGCTACTGCTAGCGCAGGACCATTCTGGGAATATTTATGCGGGAGGAGCACCTGCTTTTGATAATCATCAAATGGGTTCTCCTCGTGTTTAATTCCTATTCCTAGTTCAGAGGTAACTTCTTTAAATAGCGTCTCCGTATCCATGCTGCTAGTAGCACTAGCCGGAGTTGATTGATGGGGTAGGGTAATGAGTTGGTCTACCTCAGGTTGCATTACTGTATGTCTGCTCCCATCTGGCCATGTGATGACTACAGAATCTACTTGAGTCTCAGCTCCTAAGCCAAAATGAAAGATCTGTTCACTACTAGAATAGATTCCCCTGACATTGGTGAGTTCCTGTAGTTGCTGGTCTCCCTTGGAGAATAAGATAGCTCGTGTATTAAAAATGGGAAGAGATGACTCCGGTTTGATTCTGAGATAGTGGTTCCCGCTTAGTGAGGCAGTATTCTCCAGAATATATGCTTTTTCATTGATGTTGCTTACAATCAAGTCCAGGTCTCCATCCAGGTCCAGGTCTGCATAGGCCGCACCTTGAGAAAAGGACTCTTGATCAAGCCCCCACTGCTCCCCCATCTTCTCAAAAGTGAGGGTTCCTTTATTTTGGTAGGCATAGTTAGGTAGAGGTACGGAGGGTAGGAGCGTTAGTGCTTCCTCCAGGTCTAGGATATCCCAAATACTCACTTCTCCTGCTTCGGGGTTTTGGCGTACGAATTCATCTATGGTTTTTTGCACGTATTTAGGGAAGCTTTTGGCGGCATCAGAGTTACGGATGTCTCTCAAGAGCCCATTGGTGATATATACATCCTGCCAGCTATCATTATCCAGATCTGCTAATAATACACTCCAACTCCAGTCTGTATTAGACATACCTGACAGCTGACCTATTTCACTAAAATAGGGGATGTTTTGCTTGGTTGCCCCTTGATTTAAGTGAAGGGCATTAAACATATACTGGTAGTGGCCCCCTTTATCTACTACCTCCCAGAAAGCTTGTGGATTCATCCCACTCATGTTGGCTTTTTGTCGGTAATTATCCTCTGCCACCATGTCCAGCACCATAAAGTCCATCCAACCGTTATGGTCCAGGTCAGCTGCATCTACGCCCATGCTATAGAAAGAAAGATGGCGCATAGCTGCATCTGTCTGATTGGTAAAGGTTCCATTCTGATTATTGAGGTAGAGCCTGTCTGGCTGATCATAGTCATTGGCTATGAAAATATCTGGCCATCCGTCATTATTGACATCTGTTATGCTCAAGCTATTTCCGAATCCTGCTTCCTGTATACCTGAGAGTGCAGAGACATCCTGGAATGTGCCGTTTTCCTGTTTGAGGAGCTTAGGTCTATACTTTATTTGGCTTAGGTCTTCTCCAAACATGTCGGAGTAATTCCCTGGATTGGGGGGCTGATTAAGTAAGAAGAGGTCTAAGTCTCCATCTCTGTCGTAGTCCAGAAAGGAAGCATGCCTGGTTCTCCCCTGATCTGCTATTCCAAATGTCTGCGCACACTCTTTAAACTGAGGAATCCCTTTTTCATCCAAGCCTTCATTTAGGTAGAGTAGGTTAGTCCGTAATTCTGGCTTATCATCAAAGAGTTCTCTTGTCAGGTAAATATCTTCCTTTCCATCCAGGTTTACATCTGCTATAATGACGCTGGTGGACCATCCACCGTCATCTTTGAATCCACATGCCTGGGTAATATCTTGGAAGGAAAGGTTTCCTTTATTGAGATAGATATGGTCTGCAACCTGGTTCCCAGCAAAAACGATATCTGATAGGCCATCCTGGTTGAAATCTCCTATCCCTACTCCTGCCCCTCCATAAAAGTTAGAGTAAATGAGGATGTTGTGAGAAGGCTGGTCCTGTATGACATTATTAAAACTGATCCCTGATTCTTCAGGGGAAATCAGTTGAAAAAGTGGCCTTTCCTCCTGTGCATGTAGGGTCTGTAGGAGGAAGCCTATTAGCAGTATACTTAATGTGTCTTTACAAGATAATTTCTGAAACATAGTGAGATTCTTCTACTTCTTATGCGCTAATCTGCTCCCTGCATTTCTACGGTTACCTCCCATTTACCAGAAAGGTTGAGAGAAAATTCAAAATTTCCGTCAATGTATTCTCCGCCGCCGCTGCCGCCGGCATCTCTATTTGCCAAGGCCGCAAATGAGACTCCGCCTTGAAAGGGGAACTCGTGAATCTTGACAGTTTGAGAAAAATCATTCTCATTAAGTAGTACCCCAAAGGCCCCTTGTAAGTTAAGACTTCTAGCTTTGGTGGGTTTACTCAGGCGGGTATACTTAAATTCTATTTCATTTGGTGTCTTAGCCAGTCTTTTAAAGCTTATTCTGTTAATGGATACACTTTTATTAACAACTTTATAAGGTGTTTTTTCGGAGCCTATAAACTCATTTTCTATCCAATAGCCCACTAGAGGAGGGGTTCCATCAGTTTTGGTCATGGTCCCTTGTCCATCCATCATCCCTTTTGAGAATTCTCCTTTATAAACATCTCCGTTGGCCCAGGTGTAGGTACCCTCACCATGGGGATATCCCTTTTTAAATTCTCCATCATACGTATCCGTGCCTACTGCTTTTCCGCTTCCATGCGCCTGCCCTTTTTTACAATCGCCCTCGTAAGTACCGCTGATGGATTCCAGTAATACGTTACAGTCTGCTAGCTGATAGGTTTCTGTGGTAGGTTGCCAGATTAGGCAAAACCATAAAAGGAAAGTGGTAAGTTTCATATCAAGAGCTTAGTAAATTGAGAATAAATTGACTTACGAATGAAGATAAAAAAAGGAAGACAGGTTATCAACCTGCCTCCTTTTCTATGAGAATTAAACTGTCTATTGGGCGTCCCACCACACCCTTCCGGTTAGCTCATCTTCTCCACCAAACTGTCTGCTGACAGCTTCTAAATAATTGGCGTTGTTATTGGCTAATTCGGAAGGAGGATAATACAGCCTTCTAGGGATGGTTCCATTAGTAGTTCCTATGGGGTGATCTACAGCAGTTAGCTGAGGATATCCTGTTCTTCTCCAGTTAGCAAAAGCCTCCATGGCATTCAGGTACTGGTTAGCCCAGTATTCTGTGCTAATATGCTCCAGGGACTCTTCAAATGAACCTGTATTTAATGGGTTAGCTGCTACAAAAGCATCTAAGGTTCCGCCATCTATAGCAGAGTTAGCATACAGAGTAACCTGCTCTACTGCTCCTCTCAAGCCATTTTCGAAGTGCTCAGCTGCTGAAAGGGGGGCACCCCACCCTCTGAGAGCAGCTTCTGCTAACATATATTCTACTTCTGCATAAGAATGGTGGAAGTAGGGAGCTGTTACATCCTTGACGGTAGTTCTATTATGCCTGGGGAAGGTAGCTAATTCTCCTTCTTCCAGATCATCTGCATCAAGACCATTAGCCAGGCCTACCCAGTTCTGCCAGTCAGGATTTTCTGCTCCTGCGTCATCATACACCATACCCCAGATAGGTAATCTTGGGTCACCATTATCTCTAAGGTAGTCTACCAGGGTATTAGATAAACGGAAGTTATCATCTGCCTGCATAACGGCAGTGTTACCATTCCTTTCTAAATCTGTGTGGAACATGACAGGCATATCATCAATAGAGGTCATTACCCCACCTGAAATAGCTGCTCTAACTTCTCTTTCTGCAGATCCAGGATCTACTTCAGATAGGCGCATACCGAGGCGTAGTCTGAGTGAATTTCCCCACTTTCTCCATTTAGTGATGTCATTTCCTAACCAGATATCACCTGTAAGTCTGGCATTATCATCCAGCGCAGCAGTAGCTTCTGTAATCTCTTTCAGAAGGTCAGTATAAATAACTTGCTGGCTGTCATATACTGGCGAATAGTTTGCATCCAGGAATCCTTTACCAGCTTCAAAGTAAGGAATGTCTCCGTACAGGTCTGTCAAACGCTGGAAAACATAGGCTTTCACTATTCTAGCTGTGGCATTATAGTTTACCATAGCTGGGTCTTCAGCCGTTCTGCTTATCAGATCTACCAGGTTCTTCACCTCTCTTGGGTAAGTAACATCCCAAAGGGCAGAGGAATAAGAGTCAATTCTATTGTACTTATCTCCAGACCAGTAGCTGAAGGTACAGGCATTATGCTGAATGATGGTAGAGCAGTAGATATACTGTGCTCTCCAATACTCATAGCGGTTATTAGACATAGTAACCTGAACCCTGGTGAGCTGGAAGGCAGGATCTACTGTGGCAGCCTGGGTTGGGTTGACATTTATGTCATCGAAGTCATCACAGGCGTTGGTAGCAAAGGCTACCAGGACCATTAGGATGATGATTCTGAGTTTTAAGATAAATTTCATGGTTGTTAAACTTGTTAAATGGTTGAGCATTAAAACTTAACATTAAGGTTCACTCCATAAGATCTTGGGGTGGCTAATGTGCCATACTCAAGTCCCTGTGCGTTTGAATTATTATAGTTAGACTCTGGGTCTATATTCTGAACATCTCTGCTGATGAAGAATAGGTTCCTACCTACTAGAGAAAGGGTTAATCCCTGGATAGGCGTATTAGCTAACCACTGCCTGGGCAAGGCGTAGCTAAGGGTGATCTGACGCATTTTAATAAAGCTGGCATCATAGATGAACTCCTCTGAAATTCTGCTGGCCATATTACTGAAGTAAATTTCAGGATCTCTGGCTACTGTGTTAGCCTCACCAGACTCAGTAACACCATCTCCTACTACTCCACCAGTCCCTGCGTAGAAAGCCTCTCTACCTTCAAGGGTATTTTCATGTCTACCTGTAGCGTAGGCTCTTAGGTTAGTCATAGAGTGAAGTTCACCTCCCTGACGAATATCTATAAGGGCTCCAAGGCTGATACCTTTAAAGGTAAAGGTGTTATTTAATCCACCAATCCAATCAGGTACTCCAGTTCCTAGAATGACCAGATCTTCACTGGCTAATGGATCACCGTTAGCATCAAACACTTTTCTCCCTTGCTCATCTCTTCTAAATGCACGTCCTACGATGGCGCCATATGGCTGACCCACACGGGCTTCAACGAAGGTATTACGCTGACGGCTTTCTCCTAGTCTCAGGAATTCAAGGCCCTCAGTAAGTGATAGCACTTCATTCTCGTTTTGGGCAAAGTTGAAGCTGACATCCCAACGGAAGTCTTTAGTCTGAACAGGTGTACCGGTTATCAGTAACTCTATCCCTGTATTTTCCAGCTCACCGGCATTGATGGTAACCTGGTCATACCCAGATGTCGGTGAAATAGTAGTTCCCAGAATCTGATCCTGTGTATTCATCTTATACCAGGCAAAGTCTATCCCTAAGCGGTTCTGGAAGAACCTTAGGTCAAACCCAACTTCATAGGAGGTAGTGAAAGTAGGCTTTAGATCTGCTAGTGGAATAGTCCCCTGTGCAATTTGTGCTTGAGGATTACCAAATACTGGTTGGCCTACAAGATTATAGGTAAGGTCTAGTCTATATGGCTCTGTATCTCCACCTACTTCTGCATAAGAAGCACGAACCTTACCAAATGACAGTATGTTAGAGTTTATACCAAAGGCATCAGTGAAGGAGAAACTCAAAGAGGCTGAAGGATAGAAGTAGGAGTTGTTGTTATCTGGTAAAGTAGATGACCAGTCATTACGACCCGTAATATCTAGGAATAGGTAATCCTTATACCCTATTTGAGCAGATCCGTAAAAGGAGTTGATTTGCTTTTCAGTGATGGCATACTCAATAGACTGACGGGCAGTATTAGAAACCGTCTCCAGGTCAGGTACGTTGAAGTCATTACCATTGAGCTGTAGCCTTTCAGTTGACTGATCTAGCCTGTTACCTCCCAGATTTGCACTAACTGAGATATCGCCAAAGTCCTCATTGAACATCAGTAGGAAGTCTGCATTAGTTTCACGGACTCTCCACTCTCGCTCTGTAATTCTACCCAAGGGTACATAGCTAGTTCCAAATCCATCAGCATCAGTCTGGCGGAAGGTATAGTAGTCAGTACCTGCTCTCACCTGTAATGCTAACCAGTCAGTAAAGTCATACTTCAAGGTAGCAAAGGCAATAATGCGGTCTCTGGTATCTTCATTGTTTTGACGGTCAACTCCCCAGTAAGGGTTAGTTCTGAACTGAGAGTTAGTCCATTCCCTTCTGGTTCCGTCCTCATTCAGGTAATTCTGAAGCGTAGCCTGGTCAATACTTGAAGCTAGTTCTGTCAGTACCAGTCCAGGGTTTTCAGGCGTATCTGATAGAGAAGGACGGTTTTCAGCCTTCTCACGTACGTAGTTGGCTTTAACATCAGCTGTCAGCTTACTTCCCATCTTAGCCGTACCACGTAGGGTAAAGGTATTTCTTCTTAGTCCACTTTCAGGCACAAGACCTCTGTTATTCAAATCAGAAGCAGATAACCTAAAGGTAGCATCCTGGTTTCCTCCATTAAGAGACAGGGTGTTTGTAAAGGTTTGAGCATCATTGTAGAAGTTATCCAGGTTATCAGGATGTGCTACATAAGGTCTGTTAACACCATCCCACTGGATGACAGATTGCCCATCCATACGTGCGCCCCATGAACTTCTTGAAGTTTGGATGGCTTCATCCTGAGTGGCTGGCGCACGACCTTCTGTTCCAGAACCATACACATACTGGAACTCTGGATAATCCAGGATGGGTTCTTCTATAGTAAAGTTAGAGTTAATCTCTACCCCTATCCCCTTACGGGCAGTTCCTTTCTTGGTAGTGATGAGTACTGCACCATTCTGTGCACGTGTACCGTACAGGGCAGTAGCTGATGGACCTTTAAGTACAGATATATTTTCAATGTCATCAGGGTTGATGCTGGATATACCATCCCCCAGGTCTTTTCCACCCCACATACCGGCTGATCCCAGGTTAGTGTTGTCTATAGGAATCCCATCTACTACGTACAAAGGTTGGTTATTCCCTGCTAAAGAGGCGTTTCCTCTGATAATTACACGGGTAGAGGCAGCTGGTCCTCCAGCAGTAGAAGATACTTGCACCCCTGCTACTCTTCCTGCTAATCCATTAACTACATTGTTTTCCCTGGCTTTAGTCAGGACTTCTCCCTGTACTTCAGTTACGGAATAGCCTAGAGACTTTTTATCTCTGCTTATTCCCAGGGCTGTGATTACCACATCATCTAATTGTACGTCTGAGCCTACCATGGAAATATTCAAGGCTGACTTTCCATTTAAGCTTATTTCCTGGGTTTCAAATCCGATGAAGGTGAATCTTAGGACAGCATCTGAGCTGTTTACATCTATGGAGTAAGAACCGTCAACACCACTGAGGGCGCCATTGGTAGTTCCTACTTCCTGGATCGTTACCCCTACGAGGGGGTCTCCACTTGCATCTTCTACCGTTCCGCTGATGGTAGACTGTGCAAACATTCCCATACTGATTAGCATCATCAGCATGAATAAGGTTAGTCTCGAAAACCTGGTTCGGGTGGTCTTCAAGTAATAAGGTTGTAGTTCTCTCATGTGTGAGTAAGTTTTTGAATAATTGGTTTGGTAAAGAACGGGTGTTTTCTAAGTCGAGAGTTGGGGCATCACCTGTGGAAATGGATTTTTGCTTTGGCTCTTTAGGTTGCGAGTTTATGGCTGTTTTATGCGTGTTATAAGGGCTATATTTTTCTCAAACGCGCAAAAAAGTAACTGAACGTGCAAAAATACGCAACCATGAATTAATTTAGCTAAATACTCTTATATGTCCTACTCATCATATATTTTTTTTCTGATATGAGCGTTGACTAAGTGTAGATCACCGAAATCGATTTAAATTAGTTGTAAGCTTGAAAGGGGGGAGCTAAGGAAGGGTAGCTATTTAGTTTTAGCTATTCCTTTTGATTAATAAAGAGCATAGACCAAGAAGCTCTGGCCATATATTTTTCCTAATTGAAATTACATTTCTTACAGGTCTTTTTGCTAGTTGTAAGCCTAATTGATATTCACCGTGGGAATATTTGAGGGGAGATTAAATTCACGCCTAGAGGTATTTCTGAAAGTCAATCACCTTGCCTTTGCTACCTTATTTATTGTCATTCTAACTTCTACAGGCGACCTAGGGGTGGGAAGTGTATTAACCTGTACCCATGAGTGGGTTATCACGCATGGAACTGACTGGTCCTATTCTTACGGATGAAGCCATAAATATGCTACAGACTGTTTATGCTGGCTGGACTGGCTGTGGGAAAATTGTTTCGACCATCTTATCCACATTTCCCCAATAATGAATGGTTATACGCTAAAGCTTGGCTACCATTAGTCATTGAAAACCTTCCTATTTGCGTATATATCGGGGTTTTTTTTTCCAAATTTCATAATAAGTCATAAATTGAGCCACGTTTTCAAGCGAAAATCAAAAACTTAACACTTTGGATATTTTTGATAAGATTGACAGGATGATGGGCACTGACCTGGGTCAGTTTGCCTCACAGTTTCATGGAACGTTAGTCTTTCCTAAACTAGAAGGTGAAATAGCCCCCAGAATGATGAATGAGGGAGTTGAAGTTCTCAACTGGTCTATCAACAACTATCTGGGACTATGCAATCATCCTGAAGTAAGAAAAGTGGATGCTGAGGCAGCCGCTAAATGGGGCCTAGGTGCTCCCATGGGGTCAAGGCTCATGAGTGGTCAGACTAAGTACCATGAGGAATTTGAGAGTAAGGTAGCCACATTCATGGAAAAGGAAGATGCTTTTCTCCTGAATTTTGGGTATCAGGGCTGTGTCTCTATTGTTCATTCTCTCACAGACCGTAAAGATGTTATTGTGTATGATCAGCTATCTCACGCTTGTATCATAGACGGAATGAGCATGAGTATGGCTAAGCGGTTTGTGTTTGCTCATAATGACATGGAGCAACTAGAGAACAGGCTTAAGAAGGCTCAGAAAATAGTAGAGAAAACCGGAGGAGGAATTCTCGTTATCACGGAAGGCGTCTTTGGGATGCGTGGGGATCTGGGTAAACTGGATAAGATCTGTGCTTTGAAGGAAAAGTACGGGGCACGCTTATTTGTAGATGATGCTCATGGCTTCGGCGTCCTTGGAGACAAGGGAATAGGTACTGGAGAATACTTCGGCGTACAGGACAAAATAGATGTACTATTCTGTACTTTCGCTAAGTCAATGGCAGGTTTCGGTGCATTTGTATGCGGAGATGCTAAAGTGGTTCATTATCTCCGCTATAACATGAGAAGCCAGATTTATGCCAAGTCTCTCTGTATGCCCATGGTGCAAGGAGCGCTCAAAAGACTGGATATGCTCATAAGTATGCCAGAGTTGAGAGAGAAGTTGTGGACAGTAGTAAATACCTTACAATCCGGCCTTAAAGAAAGAGGCTTTGATATAGGTGATACTAATTCTCCTGTAACCCCCGTTTATTTAAAAGGCCAAGTACAAGAGGCCATTGTATTAACAAAAGACTTAAGAAGTAACTATAAACTCTTTGTATCCCCCGTGGTCTATCCTGTGGTTGAAAAAGATGTTATCATGTTACGTTTGATCCCGACAGCAAGCCACTCTCTAGAAGATGTAGCCTACACACTCGATGTATTTACGGAAGTACGCGAGAAGATGGAAAAAGGCTACTATGCAGAGTTAATTGCAGCATATAATGCAGTAAATAGCTAATTTTTGGATAATTCAGCTTTTATATTAAATTGCTCCTAATCTTTAAAAGTAGAAAAGATGGAAAAATACACAAAATTAAAGCAAATCATCCTGGAAGCCGAGGAAGATTTCTCAAAATTCTTTGAAAAGGACAACAAAGCAGCAGGTACTCGTGCAAGAAAAGCCATGCAAGAAGTGAAAAACCTTGCCCAAGACATTCGTAAAGATATTCAGTCAATGAAGAATGAAGGCTAAGGAGAGCGCCTGTTTATTGTGATTATTTTCTCCTAAAAGATAAATGACTCCTCATGCAGGAGTCATTGCTTTTTCCAGGGCTTTTCTAAGTGTCTGACTACCGTCTACTAGCGGAAGCCTAACATGCTTCTTACATAGATTTTGGATGGCCATAGCCATTTTTACACCTGCAGGATTTCCCTCCACAAAATTTAGCTCTAGCTGCTCATATATGAGCATAAGCTTAGTTCTGGCGGCCTGAAAATCTCCTTCCAAGGCCTGCTTTACCATGGAGGAAAAGATTCCGGGTATAGCATTACCGGCCACAGAAATGACGCCATCTCCACCTACGGCTATGAGCGCAACTGTGTTAGCATCATCACCTGAAAGTACGAGAAAACCATCTGGCCTAGCTGAAAGTACAGGTACTATTTGCGATAACTCTGTAGAAGCTTCCTTTATCCCAATGATATTAGGGAAGGTATTAGCAAGCCTTAGGGTGGTTTCAGGTAGAATATTGGAGGAGGTTCTCCCTGGTACATTATAGAGGATAAGAGACCCTTCCATGTGGCTAGCTAAGTAGGCATAGTGCTGGTAGATCCCTTCCTGGGTAGGTTTATTATAATAGGGACTGACAGAGAGTATAGCTGCTGGAGAATAAGCAGACTCCCATTTTTGGATTCTTGAAGAAACAGAATGAGTATTGTTGCCTCCTATTCCTATTACTATGGGAGCTTGACCATCCACTGTGTTCATAACGGTGGAAATCACTGCCTCCTGTTCTTCTTCAGAAAGTGTAGCAGCCTCTCCGGTAGTGCCCATGACTACGAGGTAATCTACACCTTGGTCCAATATAAATTTAGAAACATACCTGAGGGCTGGAAAGTCAATATCACGGTTTTCAGTAAAGGGCGTGATCAGTGCTACGCCTGTTCCGCGTAAAGAATTCATAACGGTTGGGGTTACTCAATGTAATTGTGGTAAAGAAGCTGCTAAATTACTAAGAAAAAATCAGAATTGATGTCTCCTACTTATCAATCATATTCAGGAAGTAGTCAAACTCCTTAATCATGGATTTCATTTTAGTTTCTGGCTCCTGATTAGAAAGGGCAATCATGAGTTCATAACAGCTTTCAAAACCTTCCGCATGTACGCCTGTGCGAGTTTTAGCCTTAGCTATGCTACAAACATATTTAGAGGTAAGTCTTACGGAACTGTCAAAATTCATGAGAATATCCAGGTCGTAGTCCTGAATTTCTTTTTCTAAGGAAGGGATGGGGTAGTCATACCAATTGAGTTTATTGGGATTTATGAAGAGGGCACTATTAAAGGAGGGGGTGGATTTTTTATCATAGTTAATCTCTATGATCAAAATTTTCTTTCCACGCTTTTTCAGAGTATCTGCATACGAGGTGATCTGTGTAAGGTCTTCAATAGAGCTTTCATTGGTATTTAAGATAATACCAATGGTACGGGCGCTTTCGAGGTCTACAAAGTCGCGTTTAAAGGGAACCCTTCCGAGATCCTCTATTCGCTTCTTGCTGTAGCGCTCCTTCATTTTATTTAGCCATTCCATGCTACGAAACTAACTGCAATAACTCTTCTTCTGTAAGTAAGGCTATTCCTAATTTGTCAGCCTTTGTAAGTTTGGACGGTCCGGCATTTTCACCTGCTAGTAAATAATGCGTTTTACTAGAAAGACTACTTTTTACATCTCCGCCTTCATTTTCAATGAGGGCTTTCATCTCGTCCCTACTATACCCTTTAAAAACTCCCGAAATTACAAAACTTTTTCCATTTAACTGACCAGATGATGGACTTTTTCCTGTAAAGCTGAATCGCAGACCGGCCTGCTGAAGTGACTGAATGATTTGCTGGTTTTCTGGCTGTTCAAAGAAATGAATCACACTTTCTGCAATTCTGAGGCCTATATCAGGAACACCGCTTAAGGTCTCCGCATCTGCCTGTTTTAGGGAATCTATAGAGCCGAAGTGTCTGGCTAATTTCTTCGCAACAGTCTCCCCCACATACCTAATTCCCAGTGAGTAAAGAACCTTATTGAAAGGTTTTTTCTTACTTTCTTTAATACCAGTTAGCAAATTTCGCGCCGATAAGTCTGCAAAGCGCTCTAGTTGGATAAGGTCTTCATACGTCAGTACGTAAAGATCAGCATAATTTTGGATAAGTTTTTCATCTACCAGTTGATTGACAATTTCAGCCCCTAAGCCGTCAATATCCATGGCTTTTCTACTTGCGAAATGCTGAATTCGCCCTTTAATCTGGGGAGGACAACCCTCAGCATTAGGACAAAAGTGATTAGCTTCTCCTTCTTCCTTAACAAGTTCTGTCCCACAAAAGGGACAGTGCGTAATGAACTGGATAGGCTGAGCATCAGCTGCTCTCTTCTCTAATACCACAGAGGTTATCTTGGGGATGATATCTCCGCCCTTCTCAATTCTTACATAATCTCCTTCATGTAAATTCAGGCGTTCCATCTCCTCACTGTTATGGATGGAGGCTCTTTTTACTGTGGTTCCTGCTAATAGCACAGGAGTCAAGTTAGCTACAGGGGTAATTTTACCTGTCCTTCCTACCTGATAGGAAACGGATTCTAACTGGGTGATGGTCTCTTCTGCCTTATACTTATAAGCTATGGCCCATCGGGGAGCCTTAGCCGTAGCTCCTAAAATAGACCTTAGGGATAATTCATTGACCTTGATGACTATCCCATCTATCTCATAGGGGAGTTCTTTCCTTTTCCTTTCTTCCTTTTTTAGAAATGCCAATACATCCTCTATGGTATCACACACCTGCACCTTGCCACTCTGCTTAAATCCCCACTTAGTGAGTAGCTCCTGGTGGGTGCTATCCAGTTCCTTCCCAGGTACCTCAGAAGCTATTTGGTAAGCATAGAAAACGAGTTTCCTTTCCGCCACTATGGAAGAATCCTGCATTTTCAGACTTCCAGCCGTGGTATTTCTTGGGTTCATCAATAAACTTACCCCCTCCTTTTCCCTACTTTCATTTAGGGCCTTAAAGTCCTGCTTATGCATAAGGACTTCTCCTCTCACTTCTACATCTGAGGGAAACTCCTGCCCTCTAAGTTTGAGGGGAACAGATCTGATGGTTTTTATATTATTCGTAATCTCATCTCCATTGACGCCATCACCGCGGGTAACCCCCCTTACTAATACTCCATTCTCATAATGCAGGCTGAGAGAGACCCCATCAAACTTATGCTCTACAAGATAGGTAAATGGCTGACCTTCAGTGAGTTTTTTGACAGACTGATCAAAATCTGTGATCTCTTCCTCTGAGTAGCTATTTCCCAGACTCATCATGGGCCTGATATGCTGGAAAGTAGGAAAGTTCTTAGTGATGGCACCTCCTACACGCAGCGTAGGGGAGGAGGGGAGTTTCAGATCTGGGTACTCAGCCTCCATTTTTTCTAGTTCCTTTAGCTTCTGGTCAAACTCATAGTCTGAAATGGTGGGTTCCGCTGAGACATAGTAACGGTAATTATGTTGGATGAGCTCTTCAGTAAGGTGCTTAATTCTTTCTTCGGGCTTCACAGTAAAGGCTATGGTTATTTTTTGATTAAATCTGATACGAAGACAAATTCATCTAGGGCTTCACTAGAAGAATGGAGAATCTCCTTATTGGTGCCTTCCCACTCTTTTTTCCCTTTATACAGAAACATAATGTTGTCCCCAATATTCATGACACTATTCATATCATGAGAGACTACTACAGTAGTCATCTGAAACTCAAGGGTCAACTCCTGGATAAGTTTATCAATAACAGAGGCAGTTAGGGGATCTAGACCGGAATTAGGTTCATCTACAAATAGAAACCTGGGGTTCATGGCTATTGCCCTTGCAATCCCCACACGTTTTTGCATTCCTCCGGAAAGCTCAGAAGGATATAGCTTATTTTTTCCTTCCAGATTTACCCGTTCTAAACAGAAGTTTACCCTATCCCTTATTTCTGAGGATTTTTGCTGGGTAAACATCTTAATGGGAAAGGCCACATTTTCTTCCACATTTAGGTAATCAAATAGGGCAGATCCCTGGAATAGCATTCCTATGTCCTGCCTGATTTCTTTGACTTCTTTGAATTCTGCCCCATGAAAATTGATCCCATCAAAAATGACTTCTCCACTGTCTGGCGTCATTAGACCTACTATGCATTTCAGCATCACACTCTTTCCACTCCCACTAGCCCCTATGATCATATTGATCTTTCCGGGTTCAAAGGTGAAACTAAGTCCTTTGAGTACCTCATTAGCTCCGAATGATTTGAAGATGTTTAATACCTCAATTGCCATACAGCAAATTAGAATGCTCAATATTGAAAAACAATACATTGGGAGATATCCGATGAAATCATATTTAGCGCTATCCTGTTATCTTTGACGGATTAACTGGATATTATGCTAATTCTTAATGGTCAGCTGGTAAGTGAGTCTTCCGCAGAGGCTACTATCCTAAACAGAGGGTTTAAGTATGGAGATGCCCTTTTTGAAACCATCCGAGTCTACCAAAAGCAGATTCCCCTACTTACGCTACACCTGGATAGGCTCATCCGAGGGATGTATGTGATGAAGTATGATTTTCATGAAGGAGACTTCAGGAGAATGATGAAGCAGGAATTATACAAGGCCATAGCGGTGAATGAAATTGAAAATCATGCTAAGCTAAGGTTGCAGGTGTACCGTGCGGGAGAAGGCACATATACGCCTCTTCAAAAGAGCCCCAGATTTATTATAGAAACCTATGCCTTAAGAAATGATCCCTTTCAGCAGTCTAGGCCCATTAGTCTGGGTTCCTTCCAGGAATATGAGTTGAGTAAGCATCCCCTTTCTGGCATTAAGACTGTAAATGCCACTATTTATATTCTCGCCGGTCTGCATGCCATGGAGAGTGGGGTAGATGAAAGCCTATTATACCACCAGGGTAAGATAGCTGAAACCCATATAAGTAATCTATTTCTGGTCA
The DNA here is from genome assembly GCA_039026975.1 of Bacteroidota bacterium. GTDB lineage: Bacteria > Bacteroidota > Bacteroidia > J057 > J057 > JBCBKZ01. Next base: position 28,992 of record JBCCLI010000017.1, read on the forward strand.
AGCAAAAAAAATTGATTACCCCTCCATTAGAAACTGGCTGCCTGGATGGGGTCATGAGGAGAAAACTAATGGAGCTTTGCCTTACCCTAAGTGTTCCCGTTGAAGAAAGGCTTTTTAAGGATTCTCTTATCAAGCAGGCAGATGAGGTATTTGTCACAAATAGCATAAAAGGAATAGTGCCTGTGGATGAGTTTCAAAATATTCGCTGGGATATTAGTCGGTGTACCATGATTCCTTTTCTTAGGCGCTGCCTGGAGCAGTATGTCCTATCTGTTTAAGAGAGATAAATTCTTTAGGAGGAGATAATCCTAGCTATCCATATATCATTGAATATTCTTATAGATTTACAGCAGCAAGACTAGAACATATATTATGGCGAAAAAGAACAAGCGTAGATATGATGGGATCGTGTATTCTACAGATCCAGATTATCAGGAAGACGAGTTCATGGAGGAAGAGACCTTGGCTCCTAATAAACAAAACCTGAGAATTCACCTAGACAGGTTAAAGGGAAATAAAAAGGTAACTAGAATTGAAGGATTTAAAGGGCAGGAAGAAGACCTACAGACCTTAGGGAAGAAACTTAAAAGTAAGTGTGGATGTGGGGGATCTGTCAAAGACGGAAAAATTCTCTTACAAGGAGATTTTAGAGATAAGGTCTGTGGAGAACTGGAGAAAGCGGGCTATAGATATAAAAAATCAGGGGGGTAAGCCCCTGACTTTAGGTGTGTATCTTTACCTTATGAGGGTAACGGTACCTTCTCTGGGACCTCCCCATTCTGCTCCTCCCAGGAAAACTGCCTTATGTACTTTCCACACGAAGGTGTCAATATTTGCTAGCTTTCCACCTATTCTCCCATCCCACCACTCAGCGGGTCTCCCCTCATCATCTACTTTATTGGAGTACCATACCCTTTTACCCCATTTGTTGTAGATGGCTATTTCATACCCATCATTTTGTAGGCCTACCCCTCTTGGGTGAAAAACAGCTGCACTTCCTTTTAGGGCGTAGGTCTGAAGGTATTGGGTGGAATCAAAAGGTACGTCTACAGGAGCAAAAGCATTAGGGATTTTGAGATCGTAAAAAGGCACTGGATTTACCAGGATGGTCGTATCCGCAGTACAACCATTATTTTTAAAAGCTATCAGGGTTACGGCAAAGGGTCCATTATAGGTGTAAGTATGGACGGGATTAGGGGCGGTGCTAGTTTTCCCATCTCCGAAGTCCCATAAGTAAGAATCTGCTAATTGGGAAGTATTGGTAAATAACACCGTACCTCTAGAGACAGGGTCAGGACTGGCATCCGTATAGGTAAATGAGGGGATAGGACTAGGCCGTACATTAAGCTGTCCCTGGATACTCAGAGTATCTCCGCAGAATCCATCTGTATTTACTACCAATTGGACGTCGTAAGAACCAGAATCACGAATGGAAAACTGGGGGGAGGTATCCACAGACATCTGGGTATTTGCTACTACCCACTGAGACCTATTGTATCCTGAAGAAAGATTGCTAAAAGTTACATCCAGAGGAGAACATCCACCCTCTGGCGTAACTGAAAAGAGGGCCGTAGCCTGCGGATAAACGGTGGCTTCATAAGAGGAGGTATCAGCACAGCCAAATTCTGTTAAGCTGATCAGCCTAATAAGGTAAGTGCCCTCCTGTGTATAGCTTGCAGTAGGTTCCGATAACGCACTCTCTTGCCCATTTCCAAAGTTCCACCTGTACCTTACTGCGCCCTGGGAAGCATTAGTAAAGTCCAGTTCTGCCGGCGCACAGAGGCTATCAGAATCTACGAGGAAGGTACTTACAGGATTAGGATTCACCTGGATAAGATCATTAATTCTTAGGGTATCTCCACATACGCCCGCGGTATCCACGATTAACTCCACAGTATAGTTCCCGACAAGCTCATAGAGATGAGCAGGGGATATGTCATCACTTGAGGTGAAATCTCCAAAAGACCAGTTGAGCTGGTCATAGCCCGTGGAGGTATTCTGGAATTGGACAGAGAGGGGTACACATCCCTCTGCTGGTAGGGCCTCAAAGGAGGCTACTGCTTGGGGAAACACTTGTAGGGACTGGGCAGAGGTGTCTGTGCAACCAAATTCGTTTCCGCTAATGAGGGAAATCTGGTATAATCCTGCTTGTTGATATACAGTTTGTGGATTGGTGAGGGTATTAGTGAGTCCATTATCAAAGTCCCACAAAAAGTCTATGGCATCTGTAGAGGCATTGAGGAAGGAAGCTGTCTGAGGCGCACATAGACTATCTGAGAGAAGGCTGAAATTACTTTGGGGTTTCGGGTAGACAGTAACCTCTACTGTAGTATCATTCTCACAGCCAAATATATCCAGGGTGGTCAGGCTAAGTTCATAGCTGCCAGCGGAGAGGTAGGTAAAATCAGGGACTTGTTGGGCACTGCTATTCCCATCTCCAAAGTCCCATGAGTATTCCAGTCCGCTAATTACATTTGATATGGCTAGGGAAAAGGGCTGGCACCCCTGTGTATCAGCTACAGAAAAGCGAGTGGGGGGAGTAGGCCGCACAGTAACGGTCGTATCCCAATTGGCAGAACACTGGAAGGTATCAGAAATGACTGTCAGCGTAACCCTATAAGTTCCTGCTTGGCCAAAGAGATAACTGGGTTCTGGCTGACTGGCGGTTTGTCCATCTCCAAAGTCCCACTGGTAGGAGCTTATATCCGTAGTTTGGGTAGGGGAGAATGGCATGGATTCCCCTTCACAGACAGGCTCACTCGCCATAAAGGTAGGATCTGGCGCAGGGTAAACAGTAATGCTGGTGCTGGATGTATCATAGCTACAACCATTATTAGCAAAGAATTGTATTTCATATACTCCTGCTTCTGCATAAGTATGAAGAGGTTCATCCTCTTCTGTAAGGGTTCCATCTCCTAGATCCCAGCTAGTGAAAGGAGCGCCTGAAAATTCTGTCAGTTGTATGCTTAGGGGAGCGCATCCTCTGTTAGTATCAGGTAAAAATATAGGCCTAATGGTATTAGGCAGTACAGTCAAAGTTTTAGAAAGGGTATCAGTTCCACATTTATTGAACCCTCTGAGGGTGATGGTATAGGTTTGTTCAAGGGTATCTGCCGTGTAGATTTGGGGAAAGGGATTTTCCCTGGAAGAAGTATTTCCGTTCCCCATATCCCAGCTGTATGTATCCGGGTCTCCCAGGCTGACATTGCTAAATGATAATTCCAGGGGAGAACAATCTCTATTCTTATCAAAGCCAAAATTAACCTGGGGCTGAGGGAAAACGGTAATTCCATCCGTATAGCTAACTTCCCCACAAGTATTCTGCAAGGTAAGGGTAACCGTATAGGTAGTATCTGTAGGGCCCTGTAAAAAAGTAGTGGTAGGGGGGATTGAAGAGGAGGAACTTACCCCATTCCCAAAGTCCCACAGGTAGGTACTGCCACGACTTTGGCTTCCATCTGTAAAAGTAACGCTGAGGGGAGAACAGCCCTCATTCAGGTCAGGGGTAAAAAAGGCTGAAGGAGCTTCCGTAACTACCATCTCCTGGGCTGTTTCATCAGCACATCCATTTGCATTGGTAACTTGTAATCTCACTGTGTAGCTGCCTGTATCTGGATAGGTATAGGTGGGTTCGCTGGAGACACTTCCCTCTCCATTCCCATATTCCCATTGGTAAGAGGAGGCATAGATAGAGGTTTGCTGGAAGCTAATGGGAACTCCCTGGCAGGAAGTATCTGGTAGTACAAACTGAGCAGTGGGAAGAGAGTCCACGAATATGCTTAAGCTAGCCGCGCTGTTACAGCCATCCTGGTTAATTACGGTATAGGTAAGTTCAGAAGAGGTACCCGGTAGGATAAGCTCAGGTAAGAACTGGGAGTTATCATCAGGGTCTACTCCTAAACCAGACCATATGCCATTAG
>JBCCLI010000018.1:0-32070 GCA_039026975.1 Bacteroidota bacterium
ATTAAAATGGCCATCTATAATGAAATCATTATTAGTGGATCTGATCTCATTATCTACAAATTCCTGTGTGTATACCATCATGAGCATATCATTATATACGGTGGCACCTAGCTGGCCTCCCATTCCTATGTAGGCGTCCACAGACTTATCTGGAGAATTATGAAATAAGAAGGACATGCCTGCAGCTAATTCAGTCTGCATGATACAGTACGTAAAGTCATTATAGACGGATCCTAAGGGCGTATTGAAATTCTCGTAATATGAGATGAGTCCTTCTCTTTCTGCTAGAAACAGGGAGAACCGCATTTCCTTTCTTTCATTCAACATCTTAGTATCGGGGTCTACTGGGTATAGGCTGAAAGAGATGCCCATGGTAGCACTTTCTACCGGATTATGTCCTACGAAACTAACTTCCCCTTTGTCCATCTGATAGTTTATTAGCTCAGGAGAAACTACCTGGTTGAGCATTTGCTGCTGCTTATAATTAGCGTACACATCAAAAGAGAAACCTAGATGCGTTTGGACACTTCCTAGTATCCATTTTTGCTTCCCTTCCTGGCTGTAGGCAGAACATAAACAAGCAAAGATCAGTAGGAGGGTGAGTGGATGTTTCATGTCTTTGGGATTTATCCTCAATATACTTTAACGTATCATGGAAAAAGTAGGTAAAAATAAAGATCTTGGGGTTTACTTTTGGGAGCGTCGGCTATAATAGAGGAGTTGAGGCCACTTATCATCATACTCACTTAGGGTGTAATACCCACCCTTTATGAGATCCCAGCATAGTGCCTCTCCCTGGGCCTCAGGGATATAGGGTACCCTGACCGGTTCTCTTTCTAGGGCTTCTTCTACGGACTCCCCTCTCTTCCTCTCCCAGTAGTATACCCCAAAGTAGGTCTTCAGCAGGATTTCAGTCCCCTCAGGAGAAATATCCCCACTGACTATGTTATAAAAAGGGAGTGTTCCTACTTTTTGAAGCTCGTTAACTATAGTATGAGAATAGGGGTACTTAAGTTTATAGACGTTGGTCTGGGCCCTTCTCTTGGTAAATAAGTACAGGTCCATAGTGAAGGGGTCCAGTAAGAGGGTCTCTGCATCATGAGGAAAATCAGGATATTTGACAGCTATTGTTTCTATGGCTTCAGGAACTTCCCACTGACCGTTTTTACTGAGTTGGGGTTCCGCTATTCTATGAATGTACTTGACTGGGAACACATTAAAATTATCTCCAATATCAGCCAGGTAAAGATAAGTGAGAGAATCTGTAGGACCGGGGCCCGCCGCCATATCCTCCCAATCTCTATGTGATAGGCTATCCAGGCGTATAGTAGCTACTGTTTCTCCCGTAGGGGATAAGAGAAAGATATTTCCTGGATTACCGAAATCATTATGCGTCCAGAAATACCCTCGTCTAGCTCGGCTCATGGCCAGTCCTGAAGCTTCTTTCATGTAGGGATTTATCACTGTCCCTTGAGATTTGGGAAGGCTAAAGAGAGGCTGCCTTACTATGAATGTTCGCTCTGGAGAGTGAGTCATGATCAAGAAGCATAGCCCCCAAATCAAGAGCGCTGCCAGCAGAGGATACTTGAGCTTAGCGTGTATCCATTCTCCTACTAACATAGAAGGTGCCACTATGAGTACGCTAAACAAAGCAGGAATAAGGTGAACGCCAGCATCTATCTGGAAACCGTTTACATAATGGAAGCGGAGAATACCTACAAACTGAAAGGTAAAGCTGAGTAGAGTAGCGATGCCAGCCAGTATGACAGCACGTTTACCATTCCTTTTAGTCCCTATAAACGGGGAAGCAAAGGTATCTATGAGAAATAGGCTGAGCAGTAAGGGTAGGAATACAAAGGCAGCATATAAATGGAACTGCCTAACTAGATAATGGGGATGGTATGCAAAGTGAAAGGCGATTACCCCTAGGCTCAACAGGCTGGCATGTAGGATTGATTTACTCATGTGCTGGAACTGCCACAAAGGAACAAAATCCTTGGAGGATTGCATGGATGTTTAGGAAAAAATAGCCCTTGATTTTCCTATTTATCTGGGAAAGCTGCCTCAGCTAGTAATCTTAGGCCATCCAGGGTGAGTAGTCTGTCAATCATATCAAATTCAGCTGACAGCGGAGTAAGGATATGTGAAAGTCCTCCTGTGGCTATGACCTTTGCTTTGGTGTGTAGCTCAGCTTGTATACTTGCAAGCAGGTGCTTTACCAGGCCTACATATCCTATGAGGATCCCCGCCTGCAAAGCATGTACAGTACCTTTACCTAGTGCAGACTCAGGCATTTCAAGGGGGACCTCTGGTAGCTGGGCCGTATTTTGAAAGAGTGCTTTCATAGAGGTTCTTAACCCTGGAGCAATGGCTACGCCTTCTATCCGCTTTTTATCTGAAATGACAGTAAATGTTAGGGCGGTACCAAAATCTACGATGATGCAGGGTCCCTGAAATCTGTCATAAGCGGCTACGCAATTAGCTACCAGATCTGTTCCTATCTCTTCAGGGTTTAATACTTCGAAAGGAAGGGAAGCATAAAGGGAGGGCCCTACCATAAGAGGGGAAATAGGGAAAATAGTTTTGATTATCCTAACAAGGCCAGGCGTTACGCCTGGCACTACACTGCTAAGGATAATATGTCTAACCTGAGAAAAGTCAAGGGACTGAGATGCCCTGTAGGCTTCAGTTAGTCGCTGAGTCTGTGTGTGCTGCTTCACGGGAACACGCCACTGGTGAGTGAGTCGGCTGTCTTGAAACAAGCCAAAGACTATATCTGTATTACCCACATCTATGGCTAACAGCATAACACAGGCTGAAAGGAAAAAGGATTATCCAAACATGGAAGCTAACTTCATAGCTACCCCCATATCTCCCTGAATTTTCATCTTACCCCCCATGAAAGCATTCATAGGATTTAGGTCTCCGGACAGCATACTATTGAGGTTCTCAAGAGAAATTTCTACTGTACAGTCAGCTTCCTTATCTTCTTGAGAAACAGCATTTTCTGCTCCTTTTCCGTCCAGGTAGATAGTATCATCTCCCATGACAAATTTTACGGAAGACCCTATGGCGTCTGAGGTAGAAGCTAGTTGGGTGATTTGTGTTAAGGTGTCTTGAATGCTCATGTTTATGGCTTTTATGGTATTTAGGTAAAGCTATAAATAAAAAATTACTTTACAATGCATGCATTGTAAGGAGTCAGGACTTTACTGGGTGATCCTGGTATATATGATCTTTTGTGTCTTCTTTTAGTAGTTCTACCTTTTTACGGATGACGCTCATCACTTCAAAGAAAGCAGAAAGCTTCTCCTCAGAAATATCCTTTCTGAGTTCATGATTTAGCCCAAATACGACATTATAGGCTAATTTTCGCTTTTCCTGCCCAGCTTCTGTAAGACAGATGTAAACCTTCCTTTTATCACTCTGACTAGGTTTTCTGAATATAAATCCCTTGTCTTCCAAAGAATTTAAGAGGCGGGAGAGAGAATTAGGCTCCATACCCATCCTGGGAGCTATTTTAGTAACCGGAGTTCCTTTCTCAGGATTTATGGTTAGTAAGGTCAGCCCTATGGCCATAGTCATATTATGCCTGGCAGCCATTTCATTAAATAACCTAGACATTTCCAGCCATCCCGTACGTATTTGATAAATGATTACCTGCTCCGCGAGTTCAAGAAACTTATCCATGTAGTAAAGGTAAAAAAATACTCGCACGTTTATTCGCTTATCCCACACGATTACTCAATTCTTATGGTGATGAAACCACTATACCTGGAAATTAGGGTCTATGATGAAAAGCCTACATATGAAAAAAATACCTTTACCCTTAAGCCTATTAGTAATTTTGACGCTTTGCTTCTCTGGATGTGAGCCATATGAAGAAGGCCCCTACCTGAGCCTGAAGACACGTACTACCCGTTTAGTTGGGAGCTGGCAGGTAAATAGAGGACCTTTTTTAAACGGTGTCCCGGACGGAGCCGAGGAGGTTCTCCTAACGTTTGAACGAGATAGAGACTTTAGCTTTACTTATAAGTATGACCTGGATGCTATTTCCCTTAATGGGAGCTGGGACTGGGCTGATGGTACTAATGAACTTATTCTGCGGATATTCGATACGAATGAAAGGTATGAGTTTGTCATCCTGAGACTCAGTAACAGGCAAATGCGGTTAATAGATCTGTATGATGATAGTTATCATGAGCTTAGGAAGCAGTAAAGCTGCTTAGAGGGATGGAAGAATCTCCGTATTTGACTATTATTGTCTCAGAGAACCTTATCTGAGACCCTTATGAATAAATTTGAAGGTAAAATATGCCTGATCACAGGAGCTGCTTCTGGAATTGGCAGAGCTGCTGCCTTGGCTTTTGCAAAAAATGGTGCACAGGTTGTAGTTACGGATATTTCTATTGAAGGAGGAGAAGAAACGGTGGCATTGATCCGTAAAAATCATGGGCAGGCTAACTTTATGCGTGTCAACGTGTCCAAATCTGCTGAAGTAGATCAGATGGTAGAGCAGGTAGTGAAGCAGCATGGCAAGCTAGATATAGCCATTAATAATGCTGGTATAGGAGGCCCATGGGCCAGGCTCACAGACATCAACTTTGCGGACTGGGACAGGATCATGGGCATAAATCTTTCTGGCGTATTTTACTGCATGAAGGCTGAACTTACGGTTATGGCTGAATCAGGTGGTGGAGCTATCATAAATACCTCTTCCATAGCAGGCCTAAAAGGACTAGCTAACAGTTCTGCTTACAGTGCGAGCAAGCATGCAGTCGTAGGCCTCACTAAGTCAGCTGCGCTTGAATATGCACGGGCAAATATTAGAATAAATGCTGTTTGTCCAGCCTTCACCAAGTCGCCCTTGTTTGATAGGGTCATAGAAATGGATCCCTCCTTTGAGGAAAAACTCCTGAAAAATATTCCCATGAGGAGATATGGAGAGCCAGAAGATATAGCTGATGCTATGCTATGGTTAGCATCTGAGGAAGCCGCATTTGTTACGGGACAATGCATACCCCTGGATGGGGGAATGACAGCCGGATAAATATAGTTTATGATGTAAAATTTACATCTTTTTTGAAAAGACTTTTTTTATAATTGTACCTACTTTGAAGATTGTTAGTTAATAGAGTCTTTATTGCTGGTATGGTTAGAATCAGACATTGGTTCATTCAACGTACACTTGATTCCTGTCTGGATGAGGCGGAGGAGCTTCAGGTTATTCTCTTATTTAATCTTGCCACTGCGTATTTCATTTTTACTCTCCTATGTATCCCCTTGATAGGCTTTATAGATAGCCTTTGGCTGAGTGTAGGGGCACTGGTATGTAATGTCTTTCTCCTACTCTGCCTGATTTTTTTCAGGATAGGCTCATCTGCAAAGACTATCACCCTACTTCAGTGTAGTTCTTTATTTTGTGGAGCCACCTCTGTCTTGCTAGCTATGGGGGGAAATTTCAGCTCCACAGCCTTATTATTTACCGTTCAGGCGGTATTTCTCTCCTTCTTGATACTAGGGAGAATTTGGGGAATCATAAGCATAGGGCTGACTTTCACTTTAATAGGCGCACATGCAGCAGCTAGGGTGTTCAACTTTTCCTTTCCGGAAATGACCCTTACCACTGACGCCTATGAGATCATTACGCTTACTACTTCCACTGGATGTCTTTTTATATTGGGGTATATATTATCCATTTACTTACAGGCTAAAATAAAGCTTGAGAATAACCTATTCTTAGCTTACAAAGGCCATGAATCCCTGAGCGATCAGTTATTCAGAAAAAGTAGAGAATTAAAACAAGCACTCAAGCAAACCACTGAGGCCAACGACCAGCTAATAGAAAGCCAGCTGATGCTGACCGCATTAGTATCGTCTTTGGATGATATTGTTTTACAGATCAACGAAGATAAATATTTAGTGAACGCCTGGAACTCCAGGGATTCATTTCAATTACTCCCAGATGTAGACCTTAGCGGAAGGCTTCTTTCAGATATGTTTGAGGGGATGTTGGGGTATAGGTTAGAAAAAGCGGTGGACCAGGCGCTAGCATCATTTCAGGTAGGGGCTATAGAGTTTATGAGTCCACAGACAGAATTATGGTATTTAGCCAAGATAGTTCCTATTATGGAGCATCAGAGTCAGACCAGATTTGTCTCTATCCTTTTCCAGAATATTGATCAGCGGAAAAAATCAGAAGAAGCCCTTAAAGCATATAAAAACCTGTTTGATATTTCCATTGATCCTGTATGTGTCATGACCTATGATGGGGTTTTTAAGCTGGTTAATCCCGCTTTCTCTCAGGTGTTAGGATATGATGAAAAAACCTACATGAATAAGCCCTTAATCCATTTTTTACATCCTGATGATATTCCTACCCTGAGTGAAGCCAGGAAAAAGTTAAAGTATAGAAATGATAATGTAGATGAACTAGAGCTCAGATTCAGGAGTAAGGATGACAGCTATATAACGCTACTTTGGAGTGCTAATATAGATAGGGACAATGGACTACTCTACTGTATAGCGAAAGATATCACGCAGCAGAAAAAAGATGAGAAAAGGCTAAGAGAATCAGAAAAGCTGCTTAGAGAAGCCCAAGAAACCGCTAAGATGGGTAGCTGGTCCTGTGATGTTGAAACAGGTACTATCACATGGTCCAAGGAAACCTACAGGATTTATGGTGTGGAGGAGGACTTTGAGCCTGGCCCTAAGAAATCGAGAGATTTTTATGATGAAGAGTCCCTTGAGAGGTATGATGAGCTATGGCAGACAGGCCTGAAGGAAGACTTAGCCTTTGAGGAGATACTAGGGATTACTACACCTGCAGGCGCGCATAAGTGGATAAAGATTATTGGTAAGCCATACTACGGTGAGGGAGCAGGCAAAATATACATGGGTACGCTTCAAGACATTACAGAAGAAAGAGAAGCTGCAATAGAGCTAGAGAAGGCCAAAGAAAAAGCAGAGGGAGCTACAGTAGCCAAGACCCAGTTCCTTTCTACGATGAGTCATGAAATACGGACACCTATGAACGCGGTTATAGGGCTTACTCATTTATTATTACAAGAGAATCCCAGAGATGACCAGCTGGATAATCTTCAAACCCTTAAATTCTCTGCTGAAAATCTTCTCTCTCTCATTAATGATATTCTGGACTTCAGTAAGATAGAGGCCGGAAAAATAGAGTTTGAACAAATTTCCTTTAAGCTGGTGGACATGGTTAATTCCATTAAGCATTCTATGGAATATAAAGCCAAAGAAAAGGGCATAGAACTAAAACTTGAAATAGATAAGCGTATCCCAGAAACAGTGAAGGGAGATCCCACCAGATTAGCTCAGATACTGAATAACCTGATCTCTAACGCCGTAAAATTCACAGAGAAAGGATATGTAAAAATGGCTATTTCTAATCAGGGGATAGATAAAAATGGAATCAAGCTAAGCTTTATAGTGAAAGATACCGGCATAGGGATTCCAGCAGAAAAACTGGATTCTATTTTTGAAAGTTTTTCCCAAGCCAGTTCTGCCACTACCCGTAAATATGGGGGAACAGGATTAGGACTTGCTATCACAAAAAAACTGCTAGATTTATTTGGGAGTAATATTCAAGTGCTTAGCACAGAAGGAGAAGGAACCACCTTTTCATTTGTGTTAACTATGGGACTTCCTGATGCTTCCGAAAAGGTGTCTACCACCTACCTCACAGATGAGACGGCGAATACAAGCTGGGCAGGTGATATCCTATTAGCAGAAGACAATAAGGTCAATGTGAAAATAGCCTGTAAATTTCTCAAGAAATGGGGACTAGAGGTAGATGTGGCAGAGAATGGCTTAATAGCTGTACAGCTAGCTGAGAAGAAAAAATATGATCTGGTGCTCATGGACCTCCAAATGCCCGTTATGGATGGATATGAAGCTACTAAGCAGATAAGAGAGCTATATCCTGACATTCCTATCATAGCCTTAACAGCCTCAGCTTTACTAGAGGTAAAAGCAGAAGCTATAGCTGCGGGAATGAGTGACTATGCTTCTAAGCCTTTTAATCCTACAGAACTCAAGAAAAAAATCAATCAGTTTCTCTCTAGTGAGAGCTTAGTGAATTTTTCGTAGTCAAGTATTTAATTTCCTCCTCCTAATCTTAGTCCTACTGAAGCATAAAAACTGCGGGCGGTAGCAGGAATAATCCCAGGCCCGGGATAACTTTCCGCTCTTCGGGTGAAATACTGTTCATCAGTGAGGTTATTCACGCCAGTTGTAAACTTAAAGCGGCTAAATTGATACTCCATGGATAGGTCCATGACAGTATAGGAAGGGATGATACCTGTCAAGGCATTTGGGTTAAAGGTGGAGTTAGTAGCATCAGAAAACTGCTCTCCCAGATGAGAAACCTGGAAGGTGGCCTTAATTCCTTTCCATCTGTAGTTGAGGCCGGATCTGAGCATGACATTAGGGACATATTCTACCCTGCGGTCTCTAATGGCAGTAATTTCAGATGAAATATAGGTAGCTTCTGTAACTGATAAGTTGAGAAAGAGAGAAAGATTAGCAAATCCCTTATTCTGCTGGAGCATATCCAGGATATCTACCTCAGCAAACAGTTCCATTCCCACATGCCGTGAATTACCTATGTTAGTCCTAAACAGGGTGGTGCTACCGGGAAGTTCGTACTGTCCTATTCTGTCATTATACCTTAGTAAAAAAGCACTCACATCTACATTCAACCAGTTCCAGATAGTACCTCTCAGTCCAATATCCATATTAAACCCATTTTCATCAGTAATGAGGCTGTCCAGCTGAAAATTAGGATTCACTACTCGTAAGTCACTGAAGGTAATGGATCTGAAGTTACGTGCATAGTTAGTATACAAGTGTAGGTCTTCCCTGAGGTAGTAGCTCGCACCTACCCCAAAGAGGGGAACAGTCCTGGTGGTAGAGGATTGCTCTGTATTTATGGTAGAGGAAACGAGATTTCCCGCAAAATCAAATCGATTAGTTTTCCATAGTCCATCAGCATCTGTACGTATATAGTCTATCCTCGCGCCGGCAGTAACACTTAAGTCAGGGGTGATATAGGTGAGATTCTCTATGAAAAGTGCGTAATTTTCACTTGGAAACTCATAGTCAAATTCTTCCAGATCTTCAGGATTTAAAAACCTAAAGTCTGCATCATTAGCAGGGCTTGCGGCTCCTTGCTTCCTATCAGTAGAGCCATTATAAAACCTGCTTCCTATCAGTAAAGTAGAAGGCCTTTCATCCAGTTTGTATGTATGTAGCAGCCTGGCTTCCATCCCTATATTTTGGAAGTCATCTCGTATAAGGGTGCGGTTAGCATTAGGATTATCAAGAACACCTATTTGTTCCAGGTTCCCCAACGCATCCCTTCTGGACATCAGACCGAAACTTCTGATATTGAGTTGTGTGTTAGCAGAAAAGCGGTAGTCTATAATAGCCGCTAATAAATTCCAGGATACGCTAAACCAGTTTCTCCCTCTATTAGATAGGGTAAGATCATCATTCTCAAACTGGTCATCAGTCAATCCACCTGGCTGTTGGGCTTCATAATCCAGGAAAGAGTATTCTATCCCTATCTTCAGCCTATCATTTGCCTGGTATCCTACCCTGCCAAAAGCGGTATGTGCATAAAAGCCAGAATTATCCCGCCAACCGTCTCCCGTTCTGTATTGGTAATACCCATAGTAATCTACTCTATCCTTTCTTCCACCTACGCTCACAAAAGTATTAAGTAAGCCAAAAGAGCCTATGGCCTGCTCTGCTGTTACCTCAAATGGTGTATCTGGGGCTTCCTTCAGCTTGAAATTTAACATACCTCCAAACTGGGTTCCATACTGTAAAGAGGCAGCTCCTCTAACCACTTCTATTCTTTCCACTGCCTGCATGGCGGGCATATAATAACTTTCAGGATAACCTAAAGCATCTGCGCTCATGTCATACCCGTTTTGCCGGGTATTGAAGTTAGCCGTACGACTAGGCCCCAGGCCTCTGGCAGCTATATCTAACTGTAGGCCGGCAAAATCACTTTCCCATATGTTTAAGCCAGGGACTTTCGCAAATACCTGCCGGGCGGTATTGGCTACTTTGTTAGCAGCAAAATCATCCAGGACTATGACCTCATTCTTCTTGGCTTCATAAATCCCAAAATCTTCTACAGCCTTCATTCTGGTGATGCCATTGGTGCGTTTATTTGCTACTATCTCTACTTCTTCTAATTCTCTGGTAAGTTCTTCCAAAAAGAATGATACCTCCATATCCTGGGTCAGCCTAATTTCCTTGGAGGCTGTTTCCATACCTGGGCTGAAGGCCTCTAGTACATATGTACCTTCAGGAAGAGAAAACTCAAAAGAACCAGACTCATCTATAGGGAATCGTTTTCCAGTAGACTTCACTATCACTTGAGCTTCTGTAATAGCAGCATTAGGAGCTTTAGATAATACCTTTCCTGATACCTTGTACACTTGAGCAGAGAGGGAGGTAGTAAGTAGTATAGTGACCAAAAAACACAAGCTCGTTTTCATCGTGTAGAATTTTTTTGAAAGGGCAATATCCATTCCTTGGGTGCCCAGGTATCCTTTTTTTCTGTTAAGTCTAATGCTGGATCTATGAGTAGACGAGCAGGCCTTGCATTAAGGGTAACCCACACCTCTGCTCTAACCTGAGGGTCTTCCATGCCCCGCTGAGCGTAATACTCTTTTAGGTAATGAGCAAACTGTAGGATGAGGTCAGGCTGCATAGCCATCTGTTTCTCCTGGTGTGGATTCAGAAACTGGTGGTTTATCACAGAACCTTCTCTGCCAGATTCTCCATTCTTGACGTAGAAGGTGGCGGTACCTGCTTTTTCCATCAGCATAACACGCCAGGAGAAGCGGTACCCCTCTTCAGTCCAAAACAGATTGCCAGGATATAGCATATATCGCCAGGGGAAAGTCAATTGGAAAAGAAAAAAGACTAATAGAAAGGGGAGAATGAGTCTATTTTGTGGAGCAGGCTTATGCGTACGTAAGGACGTACTAGGTTGAGATCGGAACTTAAGGAGGGAGGAAAGCTTAGTTTGTAAATTCTCATGAAAAGAGTCAGAGAAGAAAATGGGAACCGCCAGAATCATCACTAACGGGAAAACGCCTATCTGAAAGAGAATACCCGTTAGTGTGTGGAACACCACCACAGCGATGAAAGCTAACCATCTGAGTGGCTTAATTAGTAGCCCAAGGATGATAAAGGTATCAAACAGCATCCCCACCCAGCTGAATAGGTAGGCCGTAAATTTATACTTAAAGATGCCACCAATAATGGGCACACTGGTTTTAGCAGGTAACCAGATAGCCAGAGGAAGGGCTTTAAAGAGCCAGTCATAATTAAGTTTAGCTAAACCTGCATATACATATACTATGCCTATCTGGAGCTTAATAGCATCTATACACCACCTACTTACTTTTTCCTGTTTGAGTGCTGGATTACGAATAATGTCAAGAGAAAAGTTTCTATTAGCAGGTACCCATATCATGAGGAAGGATACGATGCTAACAAAGTAGTAGTGATTTAGATAGTAGGTGATATCAATGAGTTCCACATAGGTGAAACATAGAAAATAGGTGATGGTAGATACCCTGTAATACCATCCTATGATAATGCCTATGCACGCAATAGCCATGAGAATAAAGACAGCATACATACCTGCTCTGGGAAGGGGAGCTATCCAATCAAATCCGTAATAACTAAAATGAAGAAGGGGATCTACTAGCTGGGTGTCTATCCATCCCATCCATATGTACCTAAGGGTACTGAAAAGCATGACTGCACCAAAAGCCATGCGGAATGTTACCAATGGAGCAATCGATACCGATTGCTCCAGGTAATGAGTTATGTTATGATATAAATTGGATCGGGAAGTCAATCAAGTTCTGCCTTAGTCGCCATCACCTGAATTAAACGTGATGCTAATACCAAGGAGTGAACTCATAGAACTCTTGAAATTAGCTGTATTAGCTTGTAGCTCGTCTCTGAGAACCTTCACCTCATTAGCGCCTATATTATCAGATAGACGCCCTTGAGGAAGAGCTGCAATAGCATTATCAATGACAGTAATGGCATCTTTTGTCGTAGCAATGAGGGCAGTTCCTCCTTCTACTTCACTTAAGTATTCCTCAAATCCTATGATAGGATCTCCACTACGAGATAGGCCGAACCAAATATTTTTTGAATTTTCAAAATGCTCCTCGACAAGATCTCTGGAAATGCCACTGTAGAATGCCTCTACTAGAGAACCGTCTACACTTTCCTGCCCTGCAGTAAGTCCTGCGGGAAGCTCAAGCTTGAAATTCTTAAGATTCTCATAGTCCTTCACAAATTCATTGTAGTAAAGAGAAATAGAACTTCCTGCAGAAGTCCCGTCACTACTGATAAATTCCTGGAGATAGGAGGACTTCCACTCACTGACGATATTATCAAAGGTAGTAGTCAAATCATCTATTACCAGGAGTAGGTAATCTTTACGAGCTTGGTCAAAACTGGCTACTAACTCAGCATCTGTAGCGCCATTTCCATAAATAAGGTACTCTACAGTATAGAATCCTTTGGCATTTAAATCAAAAGTATTGGCAAGGTCCACATCTCCGGTTACCACGTTTCTCTCTACTTTTTCTTCACTTACAGGAAAAGTGCCTAATACCTTAGCGTAAGGCCCCAGAGAAAGATTAGCTGGTCCAAACCCAAAAGCTGAGCAGTGTTGGTGGTCTGTGACTGCCTGGACCCAAGTAGTTCTTAAAGTAGCCAGATTAGCCTCATCCGTAGATTGGGCAAAAGTGTTCGCAGCGCCTTCTAGGGCGTTAACGCTTGATTGGAGGGCTTCAAAGTTAGGGATGATAAGGTTACTTGCAACACTTTCTAA
Organism: Bacteroidota bacterium; assembly: GCA_039026975.1. GTDB lineage: Bacteria > Bacteroidota > Bacteroidia > J057 > J057 > JBCBKZ01. The sequence goes on from JBCCLI010000018.1 coordinate 12,905, forward strand.
CATAGCAGCCCTATCAAAGTCTGGATCGACAGGATCATCACCATCATCATCACAGGAGACAATACCAAGGGTTGAAATTAATACGATCAGCATGATCCCTATTAACTTCCTGATGTTTAGCGTTTCAGTAATGTTCATTATGAATTTTTATTAGATGAACCTTGCTACCAAATGAAGGTAGCAAGGTTTCCATAAATATATATCAAATAATGGCTTAAGGATTATTATTCACAAAGAATCCTGTTACCTCAGCATCAGTAAATCCATAGATTCCCTGGATTAGTGTGATAGTCTGATCTAAGTTAGCTATCAGTCCAGCATCATTTATGAACTGGTAAGAAGTAGGTGTCTGTCCAGCAGGTGCTAATAAGTTAGCTAGAATTTGATCTATCTGAGCATCAGTAATTTGCTTCTGGCTGATACCTCTAAAGCCGTGTGCAAAAGCTACTCCCTCTGCATATGCATGCATAGCGTTTCCAAAAGCAGCATCTTTATCTGGGCCATCCTGTAGCTGAGCCGCATCCTGTAGTTGGTTCTTAGTAGAGTTACAGTAGTAAATTACTGTAGCAAAGTTTGACTTCTCCCATGCAGATAGGTAGTCAGCCAATGCCTGATCACGCTCAGTAGTGAAATCACCATCAGAATCTATTGCTGCCTTAGCTGTAATCAGGGCAGTCTTAATGTCAAAGAAAAATCCAGTCTGTGCAGTCAGGTCAGATCTTCTTCTGGAATAAGTAGCGGCAGCAGTAGTGTTTGTTACATCGAAATTAATGTCAGTTCCATGTACCTCCACCAACTTATCTATAGCGGCACTGCTACTAAGATCACCATTGATTACTGTAAGGGCATGGTTGTAAAGAGCAGATCCAAATGATCCTTTCTGTACCATTTGCTCTAACTCAAGACCATTCTCATCAAGTAGTCTAGATCCAAGCTTTCCTCCCTCTTCTCCGGCAGCAGGTGTACCTGAACCAGGATTTTGGAATCCAGTGGGAGAATTAGCAGCACTTACCAGCTCTACTAACCATCCCTCAATTAAAGATCTGTAAGCAGGTAGAGTAACAGAAGATAGCGTCCCTGGATAGGGGATAGCTGCTACAGTGGTAGTCTGTGCATCTCTTTCAGCAGCATTAGCAGCTGAAGTCATAGTTGAAAGCTCGTTTACAACAGCGTTTTCAGCTGTTACATTAGCATCAAATGAAGCGGATACATAAGATGAAGGTATAGTCAGTGTTGGATCAGGATCATCATCATCATCGTCGCAGCTAACTACAACAAAAGCTAGTAACAACGGAAGGATAAAAAACCAGTTTTTGAATTTCATTGTTAATTTTTGTTTGATACGGTTCGTTTTAACTTCAACTCTAAACGGATAGTAAGCTGAAGTTGTTTGGAATTAGATCAGATATAAATTGTTTCAGTAACCTAATTCTGTTTACCTTAGTATTATGGTAAGAGAAACTTTCTGTATACTATCTCTTCCCGAACTTATATCTGCTTTTTTCCGACCGCAAGAACTAAAAAAAGTTCATATTTAAGCAATACCTAATTCTAGGTATTCTTACCCTAAAGCTAAACAGAAAGGCTAATTTATAGGGAATCCTTCATATTTTGTTTAATAAAACAGCGCTAAATCATTAACAATTATTCACTGAATGTTGAATGATAGAAGGATGAAGCTTTATTTTTATATTAACACACTGCGAGTGGGTAAGGCAGCTGTATTTAATTTCCTAAGAGTTCAACAAACATGAAGTTAGTTGAATGTTTTCCTTCCCCCAATTTCTCCATACTAACGAACTATTCTACACTAAACTATGAGTAGCTATGCTAGCGTAGCATTTTTTGAACGTTAAAGTTGAATGCTATGAGGCGAGTTGAACTAATACGAAAAATCATTACTTTTGCCAGCAATTTATATTAAGACTTATTCTAAATAGTTTAGCCCTAAGACATCATGAGAAGACTATTACTTTTAGTCAGCATCTGCTTATTGTGGATGTCAGATATTCATGCTGGAGATATTACTGGAAGAATTCTCAATGAAAATGGTGAGCCATTTGAAGGAGCTGTGGTTAGGATTCAGCGCATTAAAGTGGGGGCAGTAGCAGATCCGGATGGAAAATATATCATAGAAAATGTAGCAGCAGGTTCTTATACGCTGGAAGCCTCCAGTCTAGGATATAAAACCGTAACTAAGGAAGTAGTAGTAAAGGCTTCAGGGACCACTAGGGTAAACTTCACGCTAGAAGCAGATGCTACTGTCTTAAATGAAGTAGTTATCACAGAGAAGTCTAAAGCCCAGGAGCTTTCCGAAAACCCCATCCAAATTTCTTCTATAAATGTAGTTGCCCTTCAAAATGAAACTGCGGACATAGTGGCTGTACTAGATAGAACGGCAGGCGTAAGGGTCAGGCAGTCAGGCGGACTCGGCAGTGAAACTAATATTCAGTTGAATGGCCTCTCCGGTAATGCTGTGAGAATTTACTATGATGGAATTCCCCTTGAATTATTAGGTGGGGGAATACAATTGAATAATCTACCTGTCAATACCATAGAGCGCATAGATGTATATAAGGGAGTCATGCCTGTGGATGTAGGAACAGACGCCCTTGCAGGAGGAATCAATGTCGTATCCAGGCAGGTAAATTACGATTTTCTGGATGCTTCATATCAGGTAGGGTCTTTTAATACACATGTAGGTGCCTTAAATGCTGCCAAAAAATTAGGGGACCATGTAGTTTTCTCCTTCACAGGCTTTTATAACTACTCTGATAACAGTTATAAAATAAGAGCTAGGCAAATAGCAAATTTTAAAGAGGATACGGTAACAGTAAACCGATTCCATAGTGCACACCAGTCTTCTATGGTTCAGGGAGGGGTAGGCATAATAGATGTAAAATGGGCAGATAAATTCTCCTATACTATCAGCTATAACCAGCGGTATGATGAAATACAGCATGGAGTAAGATTGGGGTCAAAAGCTGTAGGAGAAGCAGACCTAGAGCGGGATGTTCTTCTTCAAACTTTACAGTACAGGAAGTCATTTTTCAAAAAGAAATTGGGCTTATCATATTCTGGGGCCTATGCCTTGGCTAATGAAGCTATAGATGATTCCACCACTAACGTATACAGTTGGTTTGGGGAAGTAATCCGACAGAATAGTCAGGGAATGGAAGTGCTAGCGCTTCCATCCTTACGTATGGGAGAGATAGAAACTTATGTGCATAGGTTGAATGTAGTGTATGAGTTTAATGAGAATCAACATATCAAGGCTTCTTCTTTCTTGAGTGATCAGGAGATAGTAGGAGAAGATCCTATCGCACCCAAAGTAGGAGGGGTAGATCCTAACACTCTTCCATCCTTCCTGACTAGATCCATTACAGGTCTTTCATATGAGTCTAAGTGGTTTGATCAGCGGTTGGAGTCCATGCTGTTCGGTAAATACTATTATTATGAACAGAGTACCACTGATTTTAGGCCTTCTGGTGCTACAGAAGTATTTGAGTTTTCCCAAAAAGATAATGAGACTGGCTACGGGGCAGCGCTTAAATTTACAGTGAAAGATGACTTTTTCTTTAGAAGTAGTTATGAAAGAGCCATACGTATCCCTACTAAAGAAGAAGTTTTTGGAAATTTTTTGACCATAGAACCTAACTTTTTCCTACGACCTGAGCTCAGTAGTAATATCAACCTGGGGGGGTACTATAAGCATTCATTCAGTAATTATAGATACGTGTCTCTGGCTTTCAATGCATTCTTAAGAGATCAGACAGATCTCATTAGACTAGAGCCTGGGAGAAATGAGAATGACCCTGCCCGATTTATCAATGAAGATCAGGTAGATGCACGTGGGATAGAATTGTCCTTGGAAGGGGCTCCCATTAAGGATATAGAGATTCAAGCTAACCTTACCTTGCAAGAAGCGGTAAGAGATGGTGTACGTAACCTTACGAATACTAATGGAATAGGGAATCCTATCCCCAATATTCCCTTCACCTTTTTCAATGTCTCAGCTAGGTATCAGTTTAATAATCCTATTTCGAAACAAGATATTGTTACCGTTTTCGGGTACTATACCTATGTAGATGAGTTTGATCTCATTTTTCAAACTACGCGAAATCTCCAAAATATTATCCCTACCCAGCGCCAGCTAGATGTAGGACTAACTTACAAACTAGCAAATACAGGGCTTAATTTTTCCCTTCAAGTGGACAATGTCTTAGATGCAGAAGTCTTTGATAATTTCCGCGTCCCAAGGCCAGGTAGATTCTTTTCATTTAAAATTAGATACTTATTTCAGAAATTATGAGCAGTAATTACCGCAACTATCAGTCTCTACTATTCAGACTGTTATGCCTAAGCGCATTTGTGTTTATGGTAGCTTTAACAGCCTGCGATGATGATGATGACGATCCTGATCCTGTGGTACAACCCACAGCAGCATTCTCATTCGATGCCAATGAGTTAACCGTAACCTTTAATAATTCTTCCACTAGTGCCGTAAGCAGTAGCTGGGATTTTGGAGACGGAAACACTTCTATTGATAGAAGCCCTACACATACGTATGAAGTAGGAGGAACCTATACTGTGAGCCTGACAGTAGCTAATGGAACCCTCACTGATAATACAAGCCAGTCAATTACTGTAGAGCTAAATCCTGAAAATGTCAGACAGACAAGCGGATTTATGGTGGTAGGTGTCACGCCTGATAATACTTCTACCTTTGTGAGATATTATGAAGAATTACCCTCAGGTACCATTAACATAGCAGAAGGTACCGCCTTCCAAACATTTTTCCCGCTATCTATAAGAGATGGGGCTATCTTTTCGGCCAGAACAGATGGATCTGCTGGTTTTGTTAAGATAGGGGTCAATGGAAATGGAGATTTTGTAGAGGATGGAATCATAGCTACCGTCAGTGATCAGTCTTTCTCTCTGAGAGTAAGAGATAGTGAGTTTGGGGTTTTTCATGACAGAAGCGATCCCAATATCCTGAATACCTTTAATCCTACTACTATGGATGTTACAGGTTCCATAGATATGACTGCTGCTAATGCCATAGTGGATACAGCTGCGGTACGCTACCAGACTTATATATTTAGAGGAGATAATGAAATTTTTGTGCCTACTCGTTTAGAAGCTGGAGGAAATGTACCTAATGTAGTCTTACCTAAAATAGACATTGCAAGAGGAGAAGTAACAGATGTAGCTGAATTTGAGGGTGCTGGGGATTTAGTCGTATTAAACAGATTTGGGCAGAGATATGTGGATGAGATGGGTAACCTATACTTCTATCATGCAGGAAATATAAGCCTTCCCACCATTTCAGGGGCAGTGCTAAAAATCCCTGCTGGTGCGTCTGATTATGACTCAACCTATAACTTTAAGGTACCTGAAGTTAATAATCCTGGTACGACTGGGACCGGCTCCTTCCTTTCTACTTTTTACTACTATAAAGATAATCAGGGGTTTGCCCTTGTAAATGAGGAGTTAGACCCAAGAATTTTCCAGCTGGTAGGGGAAAGAGGGGGAATTCAAAATCTTACTGAGGAAGACTTTGACCAGATATTCTTCTGGCTGTTTACCTCTCCTACGGGTGCATGGGTGCAGGTAGACTTAGCTGCACAGACCACTTCCAAGATAGATGGGTTACCTCCGTTATCACCCTTTGATGCTTCTAATATGTCCTTTGTGGGAGGTACACCACACTTTGCTATTGCTAACCCAAGTGTGAATGCTTTCTTCCGCTTAAATGAAGATACAGGATCAGTAGAGAAAGTATTTGATATGGAGGGAGGAAATATAGTAGGGGTATTTGACTTATCCCTTAATGAGTAATTACTAGTACCATGGCACTAGCAGTATTGATTGTAGCTTGTATTCTATTGTATGCCACCTCCCGGTATTTTCCTGTACAGGATATACAGTTGGTGAGAAAGCATAAGAATATCATATTAGTCCTTGCTAGTGCCATTTCTCTTCTCTCCCTTTATATATTTTCCACTTCCTTCCGCTTCGAAACTGCCCTGATGATCTGGTTGGTAGCCTTTATGACCTTGTTATCAGCAGTCATTCTATCCGTAAAAATGAGTATAAAGTGGATATGGATGTGGGCCGGTCTATGTATTTTATTTATCTTATGGGATATCCTGTAATATGCCAGCCAAAGCAAAATATTTATCCTCTGGATGGGTACGATTCAGTAAAGTGATGGCCGCCATTTTCGGTGCTTATGCTGCTACCATGACTGCCCACCTAGCAGCTTCCATGATGTTAGAAGATGATACACCTATATTATTGACTTCTACTTTCTCTGGATTTTTGATGTGGGTGGGGCTTATGGTTATGGTATTTTTCATTAGAAGAGCCTGGATTTCCTGGGCTATTTTATTATCTATCACCTTAGTAAGTAGCTTAATCATCTTTCTGTAAATCATGAAAAAGTTAAAAGGCTTAGGTCCTCGTGCATATAATACGCTTTTCCATACGCATACGGTAGCAGGGATAGTCATCAGCTTTGGGCTGTTTATTATCTTTTATGCAGGTGCCTATACCCTTTTCTATCATGAGCTTAAGCAGTGGGAAAACCCTGACCTACGTCAACCCATGCCTGCCATAGATGAGGTAGATTATGACCTGTTTGTTCAGAAAGTAGATGAAGCTTACAATCTGGATTATACTAAAAGGGTAAACGTTTACTTCCCTAGTGAGCATGAGCCCATCATTAAAATGTATGCACAGGGACATACCTCTGATTCCACTACGGAAAGTGTAGCAGTCCACTACAGTCATGAAGATCAGCAAATCCATGATGCTAAGGAGGAGAAAACTACGCTGGGGAATACCATATATGGACTCCATTACTTCCACCAAATCCCTTTTGTGGGTTTGTATCTAGCTGGCTTTGTGGCCTTATTCTTTCTATTTGCCAGTGTTACTGGAATCCTCATACACTGGAGAAATCTCCTGACCAAGTTTTATTCCTTTATCAAAGAAGGAAAATGGAAACTGATTTGGACCAATGCGCATACCGTTCTTGGCGTGATTGGGTTACCTTTTCAGGTCATGTATGCCATTACAGGTGCCTTTTTCGGATTGTTGGTGCTGATACTGCTCCCGGCCGTCTTTCTAAAATATGATGGAGATGTAGAAAAGGTATATGGAAAAATCATTCCCTTCTATGGGGTAGAGGTCAATGAGGAGGCTCCTGCCTCTGATAATTACACCATTGTAGATCTTTTCAAGCAGGTGAAAGCGGATTATCCTGACCATACATTTACTCGTACACAGATATTGAATTATGGAAAAGAGGATGCGCTGATTCTATTTGCCTTAGATGATGCAGAAGAGATTCACGCTGCAGGATCTATCGTAATGAATATGAAGAGCGGAGAGGTAGTGGAAAAGTATAGTCAGTTTCCTCAAAAGCGTACATACAGCTATGCTGTTGTGGACTATATTTTCAAACTACACTTTGCCAGCTTTGGAGGCTTCTTCATGAAGCTAGTGTACTTTGTGATGGCTATGATTACGGCTTTCATGATTATTAGCGGGGTACTCCTTTGGCGGGAAGCCAGGAATAATAATAGGTATACCTACAAACAAAAGCTATTTCACCACAGGGTAACTAAGGCCTATTTGGCTATTTGTCTGGGGCTATTTCCAGCCTTTGGGGTTCTATTTCTAGCTAACAAACTAGTCCCTTGGGAAATGGAAGGCCGTGCGGAGCTGGTAGAACAAATCTTTCTCCTTGGATGGCTACTACTTACCATCATGGGACTCTTCTGGAATAAATATTCACAGCAAAATAGGAATTATCTGATCATAGGTGGAGTTCTTTCTATCCTCATTCCTATAGCCAATGGAGTAATGACAGGAGGCTGGATTTGGAACATGTGGGGTCCTTATCCATGGGTAGCCTATGTGGATATGTTTTGGCTTTTCGCAGGACTCACAGCCTTACTGCTATCTCTATTTGTGCTGAAGGTGAAGGATGATTCTGATAAGCCAAAACCCCCAGTAGAAAAAGTGAAACCTAAGGAAGAAAGATTACCTGTTCCGGAGAAAATAATGACGCCTAACCCTTTGAAGGAGTTGGTACTTAAGTTTAAATCTCTTAGGTCTACAGGCGCCTAGTATATATGGCTATTTGTTAGGTAGGGTTGAAAGAAGCGGTTGATCATTCTTTAAGGGCTGATAGCTATAAAAGATAAGAGAGGCCATAGAATATGTCATTCTATGGCCTCTTTAATATGTTAAGGTTTTACTAAGACTTCAATGGTAGCCTAGTTTTCCACGCATAGGTATGAGAAAACCTTTGCCTAAAAGTCAAAACCGAGCGTAAGAGTAGCATTTCTACCAAAGCCATTTCGGCGTCTGGAAGCAAAGATGGCCCCAAACTGACGCTGGTCTATTGGAGGAACATAGGTCTCATTAAGAATATTCAGGATCTGTAGGGCTAAGAATGAGTTTACATTACCGAGCTTAAATTGGTAATTAGCCCCGAGGTCTACAGTGGTAAATCCACGAAGACGATATCCATCAGCTCTGATAGGGTTGCCGTTACCATCAAGATCAGTTTGGCCATCATCATCTGAGTCCACCAGGAAGGTAAAGGCACGATCACGATTACCTACTGTAAATAGTTCAGCACTGAATGAGAGCCCATCTATGGAAGGGATGTCATATGAAGCCCTGATTGAAGTAGTTAGAGGGATCATATCCACTGTAGATCCGGGCTGGAAAGTTCCATCATCTTGTGGATCCACATCAGTTTCTGTAATAGAAAGGGTAGTACCTACACGAAAGCCTTCAGCAGGAACAGCATCCAGGCTTATTTCAAAGCCATAGTTCCGCTGAGGTGCCTGTACACGCTCTCCAAAACCAGTAGTTGGGTCAAATCTGATCTGAGATCCGTCCTCAGAGAATGCATAGAATCCAGCTACTCCATAGGCAAGGTTATTTCCTATTTGGCCGCGGATACCCAGGTCTAAACTATTCACTATTTGAGGGGAAACAATTTCATCTCCATCGATCTCCACATTTGGCGCTACGTTTACTACCAGGAAGGCTAAACTTGGTAGGGAGAAACCCTGCGCAAAGTTGGCGTACAAAGTGGTATTCTCAATGAATTCGTACGCTGCTCCCAGGTTAAGTGAAAGTCCATTATTTGAACCTGATCCACCTAGCCTTTGTAGCCCGGGCTCTACCCTGGTGAAGGTAGGAGTGAAGGGAAGTACATCAAATGAGATAATGTCATATCTGGCTCCTCCTGAAAGGCGTAACTTATCAGTTGCGTCGAAGTCTACCTGAAGAAATAGGCCTCCACTTGTAAGTTCTGAGGGTGCTCCCTGATCCTGAATACCTCCAGAACCATCAAAGCGGTTCTCGCGGTCAAAGGGATCATCAGATGAAATGGTAACTGGGGTAGAATCATCAGATCTGAGATACCCCCCACCTAGCGTGACAAGTACTCTGTCTCCAAAAGGACGGACAAATTCCGCACGTGCACCATACTGCGTAGCGGCAGTACTGGTCTGGAATAAACCCGGCCATGTGTCAGGGAATCCTCCTCCATTACTTTGCAGGAACGGACGGATATCTGCACCTTCCTGCTGGAAGTTAAGGTCGAAGTAATAACCCTGAATCCTGAATACACCTCCCAGAATATCAGTATTCTGATACTGTAAATTTAGGGCAGTATACTCTTGACTGATAGGATTATCATAGCTGAAGGCAGTTTCTACCCTTTCAGCTACTGCTGCAGCTCCCTCTGGATCAGCAATGACATCTTCTTCTCTAAGAGTAGGAATGAAGAAGAGATCATTGGGCTCTCTATAAGTTCTGGTCACAGATACATCAATAGACTGAGTAGCCGTAAGGTCATAGCCTAGCTTAGCAAATACATTATAATCATCATAGTTAGAAGTACCATTAGGACCAATTCTCTCGCCATCTGCTCTGAATTGTCCATTAGTAACTTCAAAGGATCCATTTACTAGATATCTGAATTTTCCTAGCGTACCTGATACAGTAGCTGCTGCCCGGTAATCAAGTGCTTCTCCATCCAGGAAGGCACCATCTACCAAGTAGTTACGGGAGAATAATTGGACATCTACATCAAAGACTTCTTCGCTGGCTCCCTTAGTGAAAAACTGAATCACTCCACCAGGTGCCCCCCCACCGTAGATAGTGGAAGCACCATAAAGTACCTCTATACGCTCTATCATGGAGGGATCTATATTTCCTAGTACGGCACCTCTAAGCCCTTCATTGGACTGTAAGGGTACACCATCAAGTAGAAATAAGGGAGCGCGCCCACGTAGGGTAGCCAAGAATACATTATTTCCAATGGAAGGAGAGGTAAAGTTTGGGATAATCTTTCCCAGGGTGGCAGAAAAGTCTGAACTCTGACCAGTATAAAATTCAACTGTTTCCTGAGAAACCACATCAATGGCTCTGGGGGTTTGGGAGATATCTTCCTCTCTACGAGTAGCTGTTATGGCTACTGCACTTAACTGGAGTACATCTTCTCCTAAGGTAAGATCCAGCCGGACTTCACCGTCTTGAGGCACAGAAATGGAGCGTTCTATGCGCTCATATCCTATAAGCGTAACTACAACTTTTTGGGGTCCTGAAGGAACTGAAGTTAAGGTATACATACCTTCTTTATTCACAACTGCCCCGAGCGTAGTATTAGCCACTCGGACAGTAGCGCCTGTAAGTATAACATCATCGGTATCAGTAATTGTACCTGTGATGGTACCCGTTTGGGCAAAACCGGATATGACAAGGAACAATGACATAGCCATTAGTATGAGTCCTTGTCGTAAGGGTTGATAAATCATGTAGCAATTGTTAGTGTTAATAATCTTTATTTAGACTAATTCTAAACAACATGATTTATATTTTGTTCATAAAATTGAAAATTCGAAGTTTATATTATATTCTCTATTCACTATTTGTAGACTACTAGAACTCTGTTTTGTGATTTATTTCTTCTTGCTATCTCCAATTTTTAGTATTTAGGTACCTAGATACCTGTCATCATAACCCCTAATTTTGGTAGGCTGCCATCTCCTAAAAAGTTATATATACCCACCATTAGGTAGCCTTATACCTAATGATGGGTATTTTCTGATTTTTCGCGTTTTTTTTCTTCTTATTTATAATTAGTCTAAATAAATTTGATACATATTGCGTCTTGAATATGTTGAGTAAGGAAGTGCAGCGAACATCACCATTTGCTTCATATGCAAGGATTTTTGAAAAATCATCCATACCAACCTACGACTACATGAAGTTTGTGCTTGAGTACAGAATTGTTCTATTGTGGGTACTCTCATCCGTTCATGAGGTTGGTAAGCATACTTCCGCTCAAGGTATTATAGTGAGTAACTTAGATGGTAGCGTGGTAGACAAAGTCGGTCAGTCTATTCCTTACGCTACCATTTTTATCGCCCATATAGTGGTAAGTATTACAGGTAGTGGTCATACCACTTACCTGGAGAATGTGCATACTAACCCATAAGCTTATATGCTCAGTCTTCCTGAATTCACACTTTATATAAGGTTCTGTTAAGCTTGTCTTCCTAACGTCACGATAAATATATTTACCATGTCTGCTCCTCAAGATTATAACCATCGGTATGAAATTCTTTACTGGGAGAATCATAATAGGGTGGTATTCTGCCATGACTGTCAAGCTTTTCATATTAACTTTGGTATGATTTCATTAGATCTGCGGAGGCCAGCTGTAGAATCTTTGATGAGCACCTTACACAAGTATCTACAGTTTTACGAGGGAAAAGTCCATACAGAATGTAGGTGTGTGGAAGTACATACCCCTTATCAGGGAATCAGGCTGTTACTGTCTGTAAGTGAGATTCGTGCGTTAGGGAACATTTTATATGATGCATGTTCCTCATTCTGGGACAGGGAGTATGATCCCCGTAATAATTAGGAGGTTGAAGGCTATATTTTATGCTAGAGTCTCTAACCGAATGAAGATATTTCTAGTTATATCTACATCTACAGGTAATTCATCACATCTCATCACTGTTCAAGCTCGGAAAATCGTTCAATAGATGGCGAAGAAAACTAGGAAGAATTACGTCAAGAAAATCTTTGGTTGGCTACATCTTTGGCTGGGACTACTATCAGGAGCAGTAGTGCTAGTAAGTATGTTGGGGGCTACTGTATTTGTTTGGGAAGAAGAATTGACTAACTGGTATTATCACGACTTAGTCTATGCTGATAAGGTAGGTTCTACCATTCTCCCACCAAGTACCCTCTATGCAGCTGTTCAAGAAGCCTACCCAGATAAGGAGTTTAGATCCCTGCGGGCCAAAGCAGCTCCTACCAAGAATTATACCCTAAGAAGTTATAAAAGAGCTGAAAACCCAGGTTGGACGTGGGCCTCGGGAGTGGAACACTACTATGTAGTATATATTAATCCCTATACCGCACAAGTGGTGGGACATATAGATAAAAAACGAGATTGGATCATGCTCTCCCGTTTCCTCCACCAAAATCTTTTGCTCAACAGGAAAGTAGGAGAAGAAATTGTAGGGGCGGCTGCCCTGATTATGATCTTTCTAGCCCTTAGTGGAATATACCTATGGTGGCCTAAAAATAAGAAGGTGCTCAAGCACAGACTTAAGATTAAGTGGGATGCTAGTTTTAAGCGGGTAAACTGGGACATCCATAGTGTAGGTGGGTTTTATACTTGGCTATTTTTATTGTTTTTCGCAGGCACAGGCTTAACATGGTCATACTCATGGTGGAAAGATGGTATATACAGAATACTGGGAAATGAGCCTGAGGAAGTGTTTGTAAGGCCAGAGCCTCCTGCCATTACTAACCCTGACTACACCCAGGCTATGGACATCGCGTTCCAAGATGCTGTAAACAGGCAGCCAAACTGGCATAAAATATATTTTAGCATTCCCTCTGCTACACAGGAGAAAGGGACTATCTCTGCAGGGATATACTATGATAATGGAGACTCCTGGTGGGAAACGAGTGATTATTACTATTACCATCCTGAGACTGCTGCAGTTCATCACAGCATGACCCACGATAAGAAATTAACAGGGGAAAAGTGGCGGAATTCAAATTATGCCATGCATGTAGGAAGTATTTATGGACTACCTACTAAACTTATTGCTACCTTTTGTGCGCTTTTCTTTGGCTCTCTACCTGTCAGCGGCTTGTTGATTTGGGTGGGGAGAAGAAAGAAAAAGAAAAAGCGGGTGCCCAGAAGGAAGAAAGTGATAGGAGATACAGAAAAAATACAAGTAAAAGTATTGAAAAGTAATAAATCAGTAATATGATACAGACAGATATGATCATCATAGGAGCAGGTCCTACTGGCCTGTTCACCGTTTTTGAAGCAGGGCTCTTACAAATGAAGTGCCATCTAATAGATGCATTGATAGAGCCTGGGGGGCAGTGTACAGAAATCTATCCTAAAAAACCTATCTATGATATTCCTGCCTATCCAGAAATTCTTGCTGGAGACCTGGTAGATAAACTCATGGAACAAATAAAACCCTTCACCCCTGGCTTTACGCTGGGAGAAAGAGCAGAAACCCTGGAGGAACAGGAAGATGGGACCTTCATAGTTACCACTAATGAAGGAACTAAGCATCAGGGAAAGGTAGTAGTCATAGCAGGTGGACTAGGGTCTTTTGAACCAAGGAAGCCAGCCATAGATAATCTGGCTAATTTTGAAGGAAAAGGGATAGCCTATGTTATCAAAGAACCTAATGTCTACAAGGATAAAAAAGTAGTAATAGCTGGTGGAGGGGACTCTGCACTGGACTGGGCTATTTACCTAGCTGATATTACTTCTGAGCTCTACTTAGTGCATAGGAGGAAAGAGTTTCGTGGTGCATTAGACTCGGTAGAGAAGTTAAGAGATTTAGCACTGGAAGGGAAGGTAAAGCTGATTACTGATGCTCAGGTAGTAGCTCTTAATGGTAATGGACATCTTGAGTCTGTAGGGATTAAACATAAAGATCCAGAGAAGGAGAATACGACTCTTCCGGTAGATCACTTTATTCCCTTGTTTGGTATGTCTCCTAAATTGGGACCACTATCTGACTGGGGGCTCGAAATTGAAGGTAATGCCATCAAGGTAAATAATGCACTAGACTATCAAACTAATATTCCAGGGGTATTCGCGGTAGGAGATATTAATTCTTATCCTGGAAAGCTAAAGCTTATTTTATCAGGTTTCCATGAAGCTGCCATTATGTGTCAGTTTGCTTACCAGAAAATAAATCCCGGAAAGCGCTTTGTAATGAAATATACCACAGTAGGTGGGGTGAAAGGCTTTGATGGAACAGTGAAAGAAGCTAAAAAAGAAGTCATTAAAACCTTAGATATTAGCTGATGCTTATCCGCATGAAATCAATTAGTAGCTACTTCACGAAAGGGATAGTAGGGGCGTTTTTTTTCCTTCAATTTTTTCTTGTAAGGGGTCAAGACGTAGAAAACAGTGCTTTTAAGATTTATTCTTCTCTTGAACAGAAAGAAATCACCCTGGATGACCTAGTTAATGGTGTTTCTGAAGTGGATGTTCTATTCTTTGGGGAAGAACATAATGACAGCATTGCCCATTCTCTACAGGATGAACTGTATCAAGCCCTCCTCAGTAAGTATGGTACGGTTACCCTCAGTCTGGAGATGTTTGAAACAGACTGTCAGGTAGTATTGGATGAATATATGGGAGGATGGATCAGCCAGGGAAAGCTGATAAAAGATGGAAGGGCATGGAATAACTATGAGAATGACTACAGCCCCATGGTAATGACTGCAAAAGATAAGGGACAAACCGTTATAGCAGCTAACGCGCCTAGAAGGTATGTGAGTATGGTTTCAGGTAAAGGAGTAGAGGTACTGGAAAATCTTCCCGAGGCTTCTCTTACGTATCTCCCTTCACTCCCTATTTACACAGCTGATAGTGCCTACTATAAAAGGTTCGCTCAGGCCATGGGAGAAGTAGGACACTCCATGGAGAATAATAATTACTTCTATGCACAGTGCGTTTGGGATGCCACCATGGCTAATAGAATTTATACCCGTTGGCGGAAGCATAAAAAAGAAATGATCTTCCACCTTAATGGGCGGTTCCATTCTGATTACCAGCAAGGAACGGTTTCCCAGCTAAGAAGGCTAACTAAAAAAGTTCAAATAAAAAATATTAGTTGTTTTCCGGTGCTTAATATTGATAACCCTGACTGGAAAGCTTACGCCGGCATTGGAGATTTCATCATACTAAGTAGTGTGAATAGTGGTGATGCCGCTGCCTCTACCCAGTAATTTTTAAGAAGTAGTAGCAGTAGAAATCCTGCTTGCAAGGGTAGACAAATACATCTTTGATCTCTATCTTTGATATCGCTATCAATTCCTCAATAGGCAGATTTATTGGATAGCATATGTTTATATGTCGGCTTACTAAATAATTAATACCTAACAACCACAATATGAAAAATTACATGCTCTTAATGGTGCTTGCTCTTTTTTTGGCAAGTTGCGGAGGAAGCGAGACATCAGAGTCTACAGCAGATGCTCCTGTGCAGGAAGAACCAGTAGCAGAAGTACCTAGTGAACCTGCA
Organism: Bacteroidota bacterium; assembly: GCA_039026975.1. GTDB lineage: Bacteria > Bacteroidota > Bacteroidia > J057 > J057 > JBCBKZ01. The sequence goes on from JBCCLI010000018.1 coordinate 28,531, forward strand.
GGGGAAGTCTCTCTTGAAATTAATGGTTCTGACCAGATGCAGTATGACATCAGTGAACTTAAAGTCAGTGAGAATTACATGGTCACGCTTACCCTCAACCATACCGGTCAACTGCCCAAGCAGTCTATGGGGCACAACTTTGTGCTATTGAAAGAAGGAACTGATGTGGCTGAGTTTGCGGTAAATGCTATTGCTGCAATGGAAACAGATTACATCCCTGCTAGTGATAATGTAATCGCTCACACAAAAATGCTGGGAGGAGGAGAGTCAGATACTATTACCTTCATGGCACCTCCTAAAGGAACCTATGATTTTATCTGTAGCTTCCCTGGTCATTATGGGATCATGAAAGGGAAATTTATCGTAATGTAAATCTCTGGAATAAGATATAATTCTTGGGAGAATACCTAAGAATATACTTTAAACTACAGCTGTGCCGACATTAACTTATCTTTGATAAGTGTGTACAGCTGTAGTTTTTTCTTGTCTATCAATCTCCCTCAAATGAAAAACTTTATGCAGTTCAGCCCAGCTAATAATGAGTTTGATGAGTTGGAGCGCCAACTAAGCTGTCCCGTAGGAGAGGGAGGCGTGGAAGTAGGGGAGAATATGCTGAAGTCTAATATCAGCATGATAGAGGCGACCATCCATCAGATGGAAGTTCAGGAGGGCCAGCATATACTGGAGTTGGGACACGGAAATGGAGGGCATTTGCCTGACTTATTAGAAAAAGATCCTTCTCTAACCTATAAGGGGGTGGAAGTATCAGACATCATGCACCAGGAGGCCCAACGCCAAAACCAGCAGTTTACAGCTAATGGGCAAGCCGCTTTCTCCTTGTACGATGGTAAGAACCTCCCTTTTCCTGATTCAAGTTTCCATAAAATCTTTTCAGTAAATACCCTCTATTTCTGGGAGGAGCCTGCCAACTTATTGACAGAACTCTATCGTGTACTAGTGCCTGGAGGAGATTGTCTAATTACCTACTGCCAGAAAGACTTCATGAAGAAAATCCCATTTGTGCAGGGGCGATTTACCTTGTATGATACCCAGGATATTCTTCGCTTAATAGATAATACTATTCCTTCTCCTGTAGAAATTAAGGTAGTAGACAAGCGTGAAAGAGTAAAAAGCAAATCAGGAGATATGGTAGATAGGGAGTATTCAATTTTAAAATTCTCAAAGTAATTAGCTGAGTTTACTCCTTCATATCAGCACTCGACTGAAAAAAACTTACTCCTTCTCATTCCCAACGCGCTTTCCCAGTACACTCATTAACTCCTGGGAGGAGAGAAAATCTGTTTTCTCAAGACTTGTTGAGTGATGAGGGCAGTCCCCATTAAGGTTACAGATATCAACACTGGACTTAATCCAAACATGATGATAAGGGATCCCGCCCAAAAGGTAGCCGCTACTCCCGCCACAAATCGGTAGTCTAGATTGAGAGAATAAAGAAAGATCGTAAGGAAGAGGAAGCAGGTTTTGGACCAGTACACCTTGTTGGCATCTATGAGCATGTCAGCAGGATTACTGGCAGTGCTATAAGAAGCGAAAATGTTAATGCCATCCCCAAGCCACAGACGGATGGTCATATTAAGAATAAGACAGGCATAAGATATGACGAGGAGGTAGAATAGCCAATCTGTACGTAGGTTGTAGCGTAGATTTTTCATTACTATGATTTGTTTACACTGCATTCTGGTAGAAGGGCATACTCAAGGGGGTGAGCAAACTGAGTTCAGCACTTACCTGAATACCAATGGCAAAACTAGGGGGAGGACTCGGCCAAAATTTTGAATTAGTTCAAAATTTTTTCGCAGAAAATTGAATACAGACTATCCTTGCTTCTTGAGTTTGCTTAGCCAGGCGGAAGAAACACCACAAAATTCAGCTATATATTTGGAGGGAACTCTTTGAATAACAGAAGGCATATCCTGGATAATGAAATCATATTTCTCCTTGGAAGAATAGGCGATGAGTTTGGTCTTTAGCTCATTCTCTTCTACCATAGCCGTGATCACCACATCATGGTAGAACCTGGCAAAGTATTTATCCTGCTCTCTCAGCATATCTACCTCTTTTTTAGGTAAGGCTAAGACAATAGAATCACTGATAGCTTTGAGCTCACACTTAGTCGGAACCTGTGTGAAGTAACTATCTACACAGGCCATGATCATATGTAGGTTATCCAGATAGAAGTTAATGGTCTTGGCGGCCCATGTGTGCTCATGGATATAGCGACAAACAAATCCTCCATCAACAATGACATACATGTTTTTACAGATTTCTCCTGGATTAATAAGGGTATCCTTTGATTTTATCTTGAGGATCTTCAGTTTGGTGTGGATGTGCTGAATGCTATCCTCAGAAACCTGCAGGCTCCTAAGGTTAGATAAGTAGTCGCTGATAAATTGTGTGGTTCTCGCTTGACTCATAGCAGCCCTAAAAAGTTACCCCCTAATTTAATAAAATCAGGAAGGAAGGCGCCTATTCATGAGCTTGCTTGGCGGATAGCCATAGCATTTCTTGAAAGCTGTGGTAAAGTGCTGAGGATTTTTATAGCCGATCCTGTCAGATACCTCACTGATGGTAAGCCTTTCATCTAATAACATATTTCTGGCCTGGCTCATCTTAACAGAATTCCAATATTTAAATACAGTAGTTCCAAATACTTCTTTGAAGCCGGTTTTTAAGGAATATTCATTAGTCCCGAAGTGCTGAGCTAACTGAAGGAGTGTCATGGGATTCCCTACATGTTCTGACAGGTACTTCTTCACCTCATGTATCCTTTCTACCTCATACTTTTTGAGTTTCAATTGGTGGACATGATTAAGAGAGGATATTTGTTCCAGTTGCAGAAGAAGTAGCTCCTTAGCCTTGGTTTCCAGATACATTCTCTTAAAAAAGCCTATCCTATCACAGTGGATGATATCATTAATTATCAAATGCATGGCTGGCGTTATAGGAAGATGTTGAGGCATGAGGGTTCCTATACGCTTCTCCTCTATACTTTTGGTGAACTTCTTAAATAAGGTGTTATCTGGTGGTAGAAAAGACTTGAAAAAACCAGGCTTCAAATTAATCTCAAATAGTTTCACACCCTCTTTGGGGGGATAGAACATCTTTCCTTTGAAGTGGGAAGCATAAAGAATATTGTGCTGATTATACCCAAACTGAAAATTCTGTTTTGAGTCTGATTCGTACCCTTTTGTCTCTCCATCAAGGGCGAAATGAAGTTCAACCGATTCCATTTCTGCCTCTACCGCTATTTCTGTTAGATTTCTCATGAAGATATCTCCATACCCTATGTGGATATTCTCCATATAAACTTCTTTATAACTCCCAACACCACCCAAAATCGCTGCATTGTAGCTGCATTCTGTAATCCCACCCTGATCATCTGAGGCGAAATTGATCGGATAGTTTCTCTCTAACATGGCATCCTGAAAATCGCGCTGATGAAGACGTACTCTCATGGCATTTATAGGTTGGGTTTTACCTACTTCCTTTTGCGTAGGTTTTTCTCCTTCTGGCGTAGGC
>JBCCLI010000019.1:0-31868 GCA_039026975.1 Bacteroidota bacterium
AAAAGGGTGCTTGACTGGTTAAGAATTACCTATTACATTTGCACTCACATTTTCTAAAAGTGTCCCGTTCGTCTAGCGGTTAGGACTCCAGATTTTCATTCTGGCAACAGGGGTTCGATTCCCCTACGGGATGCAAGAAAGTCTCAGCATTATGCTGAGGCTTTTTTTATTTTGAATCTTTAATGTACGCAGGGCTCAAACAGAAATCGGCATATTTTCGTATTTTCAGGAAAAGAATGTAAGATGACGGCTATTCAGCTATACAACCAGATTCAAAAACTTCCGGAAGAGATGCAGGAGAAGGTGGCTCAGTATGTAGAGAAATTACTTTCCGAAAGTACCCCTAAGTCTTCTAGTAAAGAAAGAACTCCTGGACTAGCCAAAGGAATGATCGTCATGAAGGATAATTTCGATGACCCTATAGAAGGATTTGAGCCCTATATGTAATGGATCTATTACTAGATACTCATGCCATAATTTGGTTTATCCTGGATGATCCCCAACTCCCTAAAAAAACAAAGAATCTTATTAAGGATACCGATAATCGGGTTTGTGTAAGTATTGCTTCCTATTGGGAATTGAGTATAAAATTTGCATTAGGTAGGTTCGAATTTGCAGATACCTTAGAAGAAATCTTTGATATTATCACACGCTCAGATCTAGAACTCTTACAAATTTCACCTAAACATCTTCTACGTGTGGCTACTCTGAAACACCATCACAAAGACCCATTTGACCGACTCATCATTGGGCAAGCATTAGAAGAAAATATGGCCTTAGTAAGTAAAGACAGACAATTTAAAAAGTATAAGGGGTTGGATATGCTTTGGGAATAATGACTTCAACTCCGTACGTCCAGGACATACGGAGTTGAGATAATTCTGCCTTTAGATTTCTATCGGTATGTCTCCAACATCTGCTGCTGCTCTTTTATCGCTTCTACAAACTCTCCTTTCAGTCTGCTGACAAGCTCTGCTACGGGAATGGAATCCGTCACAGTAGCCACGCCCTGTCCGGCTGACCAAATGGTCTTCCATGCTTTAGCCTCTGCCTGAGCGGCATCCAATTCTTTCCCAAAGTCTATCTTGGCCTTTTTATCCCACATGTCTCTCGTAATACCCATGGCTTCCAGGCTGGGACGAAGGAAATTGGCGTTTACCCCTGAGACCACGGCAGTATAAACTATGTCCTGGGTACCGGACTCAATGATCATATTTCGGTATCCTTCATCTGCCTTGCTTTCATCCACATTAATGAAGCGTGTCCCCATATAGGCTAGATCTGCTCCTATTTGCATGGAAGAGGCAATGTCTCGTCCGTTACTCAAGCATCCACTCAACAGAATGGTCCCATCAAACATACTACGAACTTCCTGTACAAAAGGCATAGGATGCAAGGTGCCCGCATGACCACCAGCGCCAGCAGCTACACAAATCAGTCCATCTACCCCTGCATCGGCTGCTTTAGCAGCGTGTCTCAGGTTGATGACATCATGAAATACCAGCCCACCATAGCTATGGACAGCATCTATCACCTTGGAAACGGCTCCCAGTGAGGTTATGACAATAGGCACCTTGTGCTTTACACAGACTTCTAGATCTGCTTGTAAACGTGGGTTGGTTTGATGGACGATCAGATTTACGCCATAGGGAGCAGCAGGCTTGCCATTCTCTTGGGTATATCCATCCAGGGCAGTTTCTATTTCTGTCAGCCACTGGTCAAAGCCTTCAGTGGTCCTGTGGTTTAAGGCAGGGAAGGTTCCTACCACGCCACTTTTACAGGTCTCAATCACCAACTTAGGGCCAGAAATCAAAAACATAGGGGCCGCTACTGCGGGTAGCGACAGGTCATTCATAAAAGGATGCTTATTGGTCATAGGATGAGGGAAATTTTAGTATCGATTAAAATTAATTGTTGGAAGTAGTAAGATATGGGTCTAACTAAACTCACGCTTACCAATTACTAGTAATTTTTGATTTCCCTTGACGTGACCTACTCTTTATTCCTTACAAATTTGGGTAGGAAGGCTTTCTAACATGCATGTTACTAAATTATTGGGAAGAAAATCCCCAATTTATTTTTTTCCTTTATGCTTGGCCTATGGATAAACAGTAAATACTTACCCATCCAGCTACTAATTTAGGGGGGGTAATATATACTTACCCTTTCCCCTTAGTTAATTCTCCATCTACCATCCTCCATATATCCAGTGGATTGGAATGCTTAAGAGCAGCTGGAAGCAATGCATCAGGGTAGCCTTGGTAACAGACCGGTCTAGCAAATCGCTTAATGGCATTAGTCCCTACTGAAGTAGAGCTAGGGGCGGTAGTAGCTGGATAAGGACCTCCGTGAACCATGGAATCACATACTTCTACACCCGTAGGGTATCCATTGAGAATGACCCTTCCTACTTTCTGCTCAAGTATGTTGAAGAGTTCCCCAAATTCTTCCAGGTCTTTTTCCGTAGCGTGAACAGTGGCTGTCAAATGCCCTCTTAGCCTATTAGCTGCCTGTAGGATATCTGCCTTCTGCTGATAAGTGATCAGAATACTGGAAGGACCAAATACTTCCTCTTCTAATTCTTCCTCCTTGAGAAAGGTATTTATATCTGTGTGAAAGACTTGGGATACGGCCTGATTAGGCGCTTGCTCAGATTTCCCCTCAGCTAAGCTTTTTACCTCATGCAGACCCGCCAGCCGAATTCTTCCCTCATCATATGCTTGTTTAATCCCTGAGGTGAGCATGGTAGTAGCCGCCGTCTGGCTGATGTTCTCTGATAAAGCCTTGAGGAAAGTATCAGAACTTTTACCCTTGCTAATAAAGGTCAGTCCAGGATTAGTACAGAACTGTCCTACGCCTAGATTGATAGAACCTGCCATCCCTTCGGCTATCCGTTGAGCTCTTTCTTCCATAGCATCCGGAAGAATGAAGACAGGATTAGTACTACCCATTTCAGCAAATACGGGGATGGGCTCAGGTCGAGCATTGGCATGTGCCCAAATGGCTTGCCCTCCCTTGAATGAGCCTGTGAAGCCTACTGCTTTAAGGCCGGGATGTTTGACCAGATATTCTCCTACCTCGTAAGAATTTCCTTGAAGAAGGCTAAAAGTTCCTTCTGGCATCCCGGTTTCTTTGGCCGCTTTCAGAATAGCGCCCGCTACCATCTCAGCAGTTCCAGGGTGGGCAGGATGCCCCTTCACGATCACCGGACAACCCGCTGCCAATGCAGAAGCGGTGTCTCCTCCTGCTGTGGAAAAGGCCAAGGGAAAATTACTAGCCCCAAATACAGCAACAGGCCCAAAGGGCTGAAGAACATGTCTGATATCTACTTTAGGGAAAGGGGTTCTTTCAGGTATGGGGGTATCTATGCGTGCATCTACCCATGAACCTTCCCTAACTACTCTGGCAAACAGCCGAAGCTGATTCACTGTTCTTCCTCTTTCCCCTGTCAGGCGTCCATGTGGCAAGGCAGTTTCTAGGTGGCACCTTTCTATGAGCGCTTCTCCTAGGTTTTCGATTTCTGTAGCTGCCTGCGCTAGGAACTTGGCTTTCTCCTCCGGACTCTTCTTTCTGTATACCTGAAAAGCATTTACCGCTTGCTGGACTACCTCATCTATTTGTTGGGCATCCGCATTCACAAAGTTCCCATCCAATAATTGATTATCAATAGGGCTGACAGCCTGAAATGTTTTGTTTATCATGTTTAAGGAGAATAATTGAGGTGAAGTAGCAATGGAAGAGAGGCAGGTAGGGTAATATTCTACTTGAATTAGCATGCAAACGTAAAAGCTGGCCCTGGAAACCAGCCTATTTCTTGACTCCACACCCTGGCTTTCATGAGAATAGCATGAATGGTGGGTGCCTTCTGCTCTACATAGGTATGGGGTTGATCCTGGTATTCCTGTGCGAGTAGTTGCTTTAGCTGGCCGTACTCGCTAGCTTCCACTGGATGGGTACGCAAATAATCTCTGAACAAAAGCGCTTCCTGCTCAGCGTAACTTCCTGCCTGCCGTACATGAATGTGGGTTCTCCTGGTCCCAGGCTTTTCTCTAAAATACCGCTTAGTTAAATCAGGATTATTCTCCCTGAATACAAATCCTAACCCAGTAAGAGGGATACGAAATGCCTCCAATTGCTGCAAATCCGCTACAGATATTTGGACATCTACTATCGGTTTAGCTGATAGGCCTTCTACAGCGGTAGATCCTATGTGGTCTATTCGTAAGGCTACTTCTCCCAGACTAGCCTTGAGGTCCTCCCCCAGGTGGTCAAACCAGTTTTCCCATTCTGGATCATAAGGAAGGACTACGATCTTTCTTTTGGTCATGGAAGTAATGTAATGGTCACTCACATCCCCGCAAACCATTCTTTAAATACGCTGACTTTCTCCCGGCTTACGATAATGTCTTTCTCTGTTTCCACTTCCAGCCTCACTTTTAAGCGGCTATTGGAAAAGAGAACTACATCTTCTATGGAATTAATAGCCAGAATAAAGGAGCGATTTACCCGAAAAAACTGTTGAGAAGACAGGAGATCTTCTAATTCTTCCAATTTATAATCAATGATGAACTTACGTTTCTCTCTGGTAATAAGGGTAACGGTTCTTCCTTCTGCTACAAAACAGGCGATCTCTTCCGCCTTGATAGACTGAATGTGGTTCCCCCTTTTTACCAAGAATCTATCTTTGGTTTTTTTCTGAGATATTTTTTGAATGACAGAAGCCATATCAGTGGAGGGATGCAGCTGCTCTTTTAGACTTGCTACCTTAGCCAACGCATGGCTCACATCCAGGTAAGAAATAGGTTTAAGAATGTAATCTATGCTGTTCACCTTAAATGCATCTATGGCATATTCATCAAAGGCAGTGATAAATATAACTGGTCGCTTTATCTCCACCTGGTTAAAAATGTCAAAGCTAATCCCATCTATAAGTTGGATATCCATAAAAATAAGGTCCAGCTCCTGCTGATGTTGGCCTAACCATTTTACAGCATCTTGAACCTTAGTCAGACGAGCCATTATCTCTATATCTGGATCATGACGGAGGAGGAATTTTTCCAGTTTTTCTACTGCCAATGGCTCATCTTCTATAATGGCTACCTTCATACAACGGGTTCATTGATGAATAACTGGGGAATTCCTATCACTTTCTCCGGCCCCACTTCCCTGAAGAAAGGCTCACTATTTCCATAAATACGATAGCTCTTCACTACATCTGTCAGGTTTTCCAGGCCGGACTGATGGGATAGTTTTTCTCTAGACTCAAAAGTGATGAGAATGTCTTTGGTATCTGTATACAGCCGAATAGGCAGAGGCTTATGAGCTGTAGGAATAGCATTTCTAATGATCTGCTCTATTATGGTCAAAATGGAGCCTGATACTATCCAAGGATCTCCCTCTATGTCCTTCTCTAGTAGTACGTTCCTGTGAGGGAGGTGATTAAATAAATGGATCAACCTGTCCAGAATTCCCAATTCTTTCTCTAAAGAAATGAGTTCCTCTCCTTTACTCCCAAGAATGTATCTATAGACAGCAGAAAGGTGCCCTACCAAATCTGTAGCTTTCGCAGGATCATCATACATGTCCATAATCATAGCTTCAAAACTCTCAAAGAGCAGCTCCGCATTAATCCCTTTCTTAAACTGTCTGTAGTCTTCTTCCAGCCCCTCTTTTAGCTGTTTCTCTACCTGAAGCTTCTCCTGGTTCATCTTGAATAGGAATTGATGACTGACGTAAAGGGAAAAGTAGATCAGGTTTACGCACCCATAGACAGATCCAAAGACCATCAATTCCCTGTTAGAGGGGCTAAACCCTAATAATAGTTTATAGTATAGACCCACGCAAAGAATTACTAATAGGATGCAAACTGCTACCGTAAGGCCTGCCAGTACTATATATTGATTGACTTCATGGATAGCGAAGCACCATTTCTCTGCCATCCTCCACATAATGATTGACACTTCCTGTATGATATAGGTTAGCCCTATGCAGAAAAATAACTCTTGCCCTAGAAAATCAGCGGTTATCTGCTCCACATTATTATATATGAGCAGGATCAGCAAGTAGGCTATGGTCCCGCTAAGCAGGGGGCTCACGAGCCTGAAAACAGGTTTATGAATGATGTTATCAGTCATATGATTGGCAGCTTTACTGTAAAAAATTCTCCCTCATCTACCTTCACTTCCTTATTAGCTAAAATTCTGTACCGCTCTTGAATATTCGAGAGCCCTATCTGAAAAGAAGATGCATTTCCAGGGGCCTCTGTTATATTATTAGTTACCGAAATCCACTCATCCTGAGAAGCTATGTCCACTTGTAGAGGCTTTTCTATACTCATTTGATTATGCTTGACAGCATTCTCCACTAGCATTTGAAGGGTTAGAGGGGGAATGGTCTTCTGTAATACTTCATCCGGAATATCTATCCGCACAGACAAGGCCTCCTGGAAGCGTGTATGCAACAGGTACTGATAGGCCTGCACAAAACTTAATTCTTCCTGAAGGCTAACCCATGGCTTCTCATAACTGTCTAAGGTATACTGATAGAGTTTAGCCAGCTTCCGGATAAATTCTTCTGCCCTAACAGGATGAGTCTCTATCAGACTCGTAATTGCATTTAGGCTATTAAAGAGAAAGTGTGGGCTAAGCTGTGCTTTGAGGGCTGTTAGTTGTAAATCTATTTGCTGTCTTTCCACGCTTAGCCTGTCTATCTGCGCATTCGCATACTGGTTCCATGAGTAGAGGGCGAAATAAATAATGTGAAAAAGCAGCGTTAACACTAGCAATAAGATCCCCGTTTTTATCAGTAGTTGGGTTTGCAGTTGAGCATCCGATACAGATACACCTGCTAGGAACCTGTATATGTAGAGCCCTAAAAGGATCATCAGTATGCCTAAGCTCAGTTGCACCAAGATTCCCACTAACAAGCGGACCCCTGCATGTTTCCGCCAAGGAATCCAGGTATTCAGGACCTTCATGGAGTAGGTAAACATATAGCTGATGCCTATACCCACCACTATCAGAAGTAGTTTTTCCAGGCTACTAGGTTTTATACTTTCTCCTTCTCCATTTACAAACAGATACTGGAGAATGAGGAAGGCAATCAACATCCCTGTTAAGGCTGTGAGTACAGACTTTTTCATAGGAGATAAGCTAAAAAGGGGTTGAGATTCCTTCATCTTATCAAGATACTCAATCTGTTAGATTTACGGCATCCTGATAAGATGAAGAAAAAGTTAGTATGGGTTAGTCTATGGCTCTGATGACTCTGCCATAGAACATTTCAGAGCTGATACTTTTAGCTACCTTTCTGTAGGCATTCTTGACAGTAGAGCCACTATTTCTCACATCATTAGCTATAGCCATCATGGCTTCTGTTAAGAAATGGTCGGAACTTATGCTTTCCATAGCGTCAAGTAATTCTAACATCCGGTTTTCATTTAGCTTTTCCTCTTCTACTAGGTTTTTGAGGACTTCAGCAGAAAAGTGGTCTGAGCTGATGGACTCCACCGTATTTAGGTACACGCCATAGACCTCATCTGACATTTCTTGTTCTTCAGCAAAATCTATAAGGACGGCCCTTGCGTGGTGATCTGAGCTGATCTCATCATCTATGAGATCCAGTAATAAGATTTGATTTTTCTCATTAATATCTTTCTCCACCACTTCCATCAGCACAGATGTCATATGATGGTCAGAGTTTATGTCTTCTAGCTGCTCCAAAAAGAGCGCTAGGTTAGCAGAGCTAAGGTCCCTATCATTGATGAGCCTTTTAAAGGTCTCTGCTTTATGGTGGTCAGAATCTATACTTTCTGATAGCTTGATAAGGGTATTAATATTCTGGTCTGAAAGCTCCCTTTCGTTAATGATGGATTTGTACACCTCTGCCAGATGGTGATCTGAGTCTATACCCTCTGTAATGGCTAATAGTTCCCCTAGTTGTGCATCACTAATTTGGTCATCCTTGATGATACCTCTAAGTACTTGTGACTTATGGTGATCTGATTCTATGTTCTTGGTAGCTACTATATAAGCTGAGATAGCTCCAGGACTTTGGGTTAAGGCTTCCCTGTTATGCCTTAGAATTTCAGCTAAATGGTGGTCTGACTCTATGCTTTCTCCAGCAACTTTCACTATTTGAGTTAGTTCAGCTACACTGAGTCCTTTCTCCATTAAGAGCTCTATATACTTGGTGGCCACATAATCACTGTCCAGTTGCCTTACCTCCGCGAGCACAGCAGGAGTCCCTCCATTTCTGTAAAACCTGTTCACCCTGGACTCAGCCCCTAATACGGTACTCCTTACTATCTCCGGAAGGACCTCCGCAAGCCATGCTTTCCCATCAGGAATAAAACTCACTTTTCTACTCCCTTCATAGTAGGTTTTTTCTACACCTCCGCTCCCATTAGGCTCTATGACCATTCTTCTACGGCTTCCAAAAGCGGTCTTACTTAGCTCTAGGTATCCTCCAGAAGAAACAGAGAGAATATCCTTATCATCATCAGAGAGGACAAAGGTCCCTTTGCTTTCAATGACATATTTGTTCAAGCCATTGTTCACTTTGATGGTGGTCTTTCCATTGGAAATATTAACTGAGGTGGAGTATTGGGCAGTAAGGGTAGCTGGGTAGCATACCCCTATACAGATTAAAATGGCCCAGTAGATAGATCGAGCTAATTGTGCTATGGCGTTCATACGATAGAAGTAATTATTGTTGATACCCTAATTTGTCTTGCCAGAAGCACACTTAAAAAAGAGATGTAGTGAATTGTAGAATGGAAGTAGTGAATTGTGGGCAAGCTACTAAGTATAATTAGCCAGGGAATATCATTCTCTCATAAACATCATGAAAGAATTTCCTACAACAGCTACCTCTTCCTGATGAGCAATACCTAATGAGTCATGCTGTTTACTACCAGTTATAAAAATAATACTGGGTATGAGAAGTCTATACCTGTTCGAAATAAAAGGAAGTGTAATTATGTAGTAGGGCATTCTTATCCCTCTCCAAAGCAAATTACCCCAGCCTAACGTGACCTTGTTTTTACAATAAGCCTTCTCCCATTAGCTTTTCTTTTACTACACTTGGCTGCCTTTCCAGGAGTTCTGCAACCTTATCTATTCTTCCAAATTTTTTATATGCACGGGTCATAATCTCTATTTCTCTTTCTGTCCAAATCCTGTATGCGCGGGCATATAAGGACCTAAGTTCCATCTCAGGAATGGTCATATCAGGTTTATCTTTCTTTGGGAGTTTATTTACATAAGGCTTAGCTTTCGCTATCAGCTTGCAAGTCTCTTCTTCTGATATATCAGGTTTTATGACTCCTTTGGAAGATTCAGGAGTATTATATTTCTTTTCACTTGTGGGCTGAACTGGATAAAAGTACCACTCTACTGTATTTCTGTTGGTTTCCAAGCACCTACACTGCGGAATCAGGGATAACAACCCATGATCCTTTAGAAGCCTGACATCAGCTTTCCACATCTACCATCTACCTTATGGCCTCAATTCAAGCAGGCACATTGGATGAGAAAAAGGTATGTATAAATAGATTATAGTTCCAGAATCTCACAATCTCCACTTCTTACATCATCCTCTACTTTTTTAAATTTTATGTTTTCCACTATTCTCCCATCAGAATACTTGACGGTAATTCTTTGATTTCTTCCAATGTTTTTAAGTGCTTCTCTTTTAGTGGGAGAGGGTGCTCCAAAAGGAAATTCTTCTTTTCTACCCAATCGTACTGAACTTTGGCTGTACATATATTTTTCTATCTCTTCATCATCTGTTATGTCTACCCCCTCTTTCTTCGCTTTCATCATAAGGGCCTTTCCTACACTCCAATTGTTAGAATTAGCAGCTCTACGAGCTATCTTATGCTTAATCCTTTCTAAAGTCCGAATGAGAGGCTCCACATTCGCGATATGGTTTTCTTCTCCCATGAAAGCCAGGAAGTGCTGTAGGATATCACCAAATTTTTTAAATTCTTCAGCCTCTGCCACGACTGAAGTAGGAATGATCTCTAGGCAAACTTCTCTAATATTTTTGGGAGAACATTCAAAAATACTTTCTTCCACATAATCCCGCATCATCTCAAGGAAAGTCATGGCTACAAAAGTTGACTCCTCTTGCTCGATAGCAGATAGCTTTTCAAAATGTTGACTAGACTTAAAATCTTTAGCCCACCTTTCGAACTGCATCTTTTTTAAGTCGGCAAGGATCTTTTCAACTGATTCTATTCTGGCTTCCAGCGCATCTAAAGCAAGCTCTCTCTGCTCAGATGTATCCCTTCTTTTCAGGGTAGGTACCAGCGCATCAAAGTCAAAGAAAAGAACATCAGGATATAGATCATTGAGGAGGCATGCCGCCAAAAAGTCATTCTCAATAGAATCTAAGGAATAGGCATCAAGGGCTACTAAGCACCCTTCTCCCGGAAATACCCACTTTATTTCTCCCGCCCAATCATCAGCTATTACACCGAATTCCACTTCAGTGTCTGGCTTGATTCTAACAAGATCACCTTCATTAAACATATCAAGAGCAATTTGAAGCAACTGTGGAACTAAAAATCATCAAAAGTATTCTCATAATCAAGCTCGAGCTTTGGATAATTCTCGCTGATAATCAACCATTTAGGAATTGGGGCTGTTTGTTTGAAATGATACGTATTTAGTGGGAAGGCTGTCAAGCCACCGATTGTGGGCGGCTTGCAGCATTGCATTGGTGGGAAAAAGCGTGTTGGGGCAAATGCCAAAATGGAGTCCACAGGGCTGATATGTAAGGCGACGGAGGGCGATGTAACACTAGAAACAAGCATAGGCTTAACCAAAATTGAAGTTAATCAATGGATCTCATTACTTATTTGAGGAATTCAGATGAGGAATCCCTCCAGAGGTAGGATTCTATGTCTTAAGACTTACTATAATTCCAAAAAACAGACTATTTCTCTACAACTAGTATTTCATCCCGTAACCTATTTCCTTATCTTTTCCATAAGAATAAGGCTTCTGAATTAACTAAACCCAAACTCCTTGAGTATTCCTTCCCATACCCAAACAGCTGGTATTTCAGACGTGCACATCTACACTTCTGACTATCAGCACCTACATCCCAAAACGGACATCATTGCCATAGAAGAGCCCCTGGAAATCCAGCTCATGGGGAGTGAGGATGTTTTCCCAGTACCTATTTCCATCACCATGCGGACACCAGGCCAAGACCAACTCCTAGCTCTGGGGTTTCTCTTTACAGAAGGCATACTAGCCTCCATGGGAGACATTGAGGCCATTTCTTTGCCTGATGAGAATAGAATTTGTATCCAGCTAGCTAAGGGAGCCACCTACACCTTAGCCAAAACGGAGAGAAACTTCTATACCACCTCCAGTTGTGGCGTATGTGGCAAAGCTTCCATTGAAGCTATTCGGATTCACACTCGCTTTGATATGACAAGTGATCAAGTTCCACTATCAGCTAAGGTCCTCCAGCAGCTACCCATCTACCTTCAGGAAAACCAATCCCTCTTTAGCCTGACTGGAGGTATACATGCAGCCGCCTTATTCTCACATAAAGGAACTTTTCAGATGCTTCAAGAAGATGTGGGTAGGCATAATGCCCTAGACAAACTGGTTGGTCAAGCTTTTCAAGAAGGCCTACTTCCCTTACAGGCGTCCATTTTACTGCTGAGTGGTAGGGCTAGCTTTGAGCTGATTCAGAAAGCCGCTATGGCAGGGATTCCAGTGGTAGCCGCCCTGGGAGCCCCTTCTAGCTTAGCAGTTTCTTTAGCAGAAGAACAGGGGATAACCCTCATAGGATTTCTTAAGCCCAATACTTTCAACATTTACACAGGACATGAAAGACTCCTCTTCTAAACATATCCCTCCACATTCTCCTGAGAAAAAGGAATCTATCAAGATCAGTAAGCCGAAGGGAAAAGCGGCAGGGCTCCCCGCAGTGCGTTCCTCCCTGAAGCAGGTAAGTACATATATGCGGGCGGGAGATGCCCTAAAGCTAAGTTTAGCCATCAACCAAAAAGAGGGCTTTGACTGTCCAGGCTGTGCATGGCCTGATCCAGATGATGACAGATCTAGTCTGGGAGAATATTGTGAGAATGGAATTAAAGCCATAGCTGAAGAGGCTACCAAAAAAGCGATAACAGCTTCTTTCTTTGCACAGCACTCCCTCCAGGAGTTAGGGAAGTTATCAGACTTTGAGCTGGGAAAGTTAGGAAGACTGACAGCGCCTATGGTACGTAAAAAAGAGGGTACGCACTATGAGCCCATCAGCTGGGAAGGCGCCTACCGACTCATAGCCCAAAAACTACAAAGCCTTACTAGCCCTAATGAAGCTATTTTCTATACCTCCGGCCGAACCTCTAATGAAGCGGCATACCTATATCAGTTATTTGTCAGAGACTACGGAACCAATAACCTTCCGGACTGCTCTAATATGTGCCATGAGTCAAGTGGAGTAGCTCTCTCAGAAACCCTCGGCATAGGGAAAGGCTCCGTTACCCTGGAAGATTTACATGAGGCAGAAGTCATCATGGTCATGGGCCAAAACCCCGGCACTAACCATCCCAGGATGCTGTCTGCGCTGGAGAAATGCAAAGAGAATGGCGGAAAGATCATTACCGTAAACCCCCTGCCAGAAGCAGGACTGATGAAATTTATGAATCCTCAGAAAGTAGGAAAACTGTTAAGTGGTGGTACCTCTTTGACTGACATTTTCCTACCCGTGAGAATCAACGGAGACGTAGCCTTACTGAAAGCGCTGATGTATTTGTTATGGGAGAAAGAGCAGACGCAGGCGGGAAAGATCTTTGATCAGGAATTTATTGATAAGTATACGGTAGGTTATGAAGAATTCATAGCAGAAATCAAGAAGGTAGACGTTGAGGACTGCTTACAGCAGTGTGGCCTAAGCAGGGAAGTACTTCAGCAAAGCGCAGATCTTCTAGCTACCAAGGAAAAAATCATCATTTGCTGGGCCATGGGACTTACCCAGCAGGAAAATGGAGTGGATAACATCAAAGAAGTAGTCAACCTTCTCCTTTTAAAAGGAGCTGTAGGGAAACCCGGTGCAGGCACCTGCCCAGTAAGAGGTCATAGTAATGTTCAAGGGGACAGAACCATGGGCATTTGGGAAGCGCCCAAAACTACCTTTCTGGATAAACTGGAAGAAGTCCACGGCATAAGCGTCCCAAGAAAACACGGCTTAGCCACTGTCCCAGCCATACAAGCCATGCATGAAGGAAAGGGGAAGGTATTCTTCGCTATGGGAGGAAATTTTCTTTCTGCAGCTCCTGACACAGCCTTTACTGCCCAGGCGTTAAAACGCTGTGAACTAACCGTACAGGTCTCTACCAAGCTCAATAGGTCCCACCTGATTACCGGAGAAGAAGCCCTCATTCTTCCCTGTCTGGGGAGGACAGATAAAGATATACAGGCAGGACAAGAGCAGTTTGTCAGCTGTGAAAATTCTATGGGAGTAGTTCAGACCTCCAAAGGGATTCTTAGGCCCCCTGCTGAACAGCTAAAAAGTGAGGTGAGAATCATAGCAGAGCTAGCTACGGCCTCAAGACCTAATTCTCCAATAGACTATTTGGCTATGGCTAATGACTATGACCTGATTCGTGAGAATATTGCTAAGGTAATCCCTGGCTTTGAGAAGTATAATGAAAGGGTCAGGAAGCCGGGAGGATTTTACCTCCCAAATGGGGCCAGGGAACGAAAATTTAATACTACTAGCGGGAAAGCGCATTTTACCGTCTTAGGTATCCCGGAACATAAGGAAGAAGCAGGTACCTACCTAATGATGACTATCAGAAGCCATGACCAATTTAATACCACCATTTACGGGCTGAATGACAGGTACAGGGGCATTCATCAAGGCAGAAGAGTCATTCTCATGAATGAAGCAGATATGCAAGAAAGAGGATTTCAAGCTAAGACTGTCGTAAACCTTTACAGTCAGTATGAGGGTGTCCAACGAGCTGCGCTTACCTTTCAGGTGGTTCCCTATCCTATCCCCACCGGAAATGTAGCTACTTACTTTCCAGAGGCTAATCCCCTAGTGCCTATAGGACTAACAGCCAGAAAAAGTAAAACCCCTGTTTCTAAATGTGTGAGAATCACCATAGAGAAGGCCTAAGTTCCTCCCTGGCAGGGCTAGTGCTCATGGGAGGAAAAAGTAAGAGAATGGGCCAAGACAAAGCCTTCCTGCCTTATAAAGGGAAACCCCTCTATGAGTTGGCGTATGAAAAATTAGCTACTATCTGTGAGCAGGTGTACCTCTCTGTACAGGAGGCTCAGGTTCCCAAGCTTACCTCTGCCTACCCTTACCTGGTAGATACTCCCACTTATGAAGGTCCTATGGGTGGACTCATTTCTACCTTAACACATCTCCGTACCTCCCTGATGGTGTTGGCTGTGGATGTGCCCCTCCTCCCTCCATCTCTCCTTCAGCAAACTTGCCATGAGCGAGACAGCCATCAACTAGCTACTTTATGGTATAATGAGGAGGCAGTCAGATGGGAACCCTTAGTAGGAATATGGGAGTATGAAGCACTAGCTACCTTAACACACTTTTACGAACAGGGAGGGAGATCATTTCAGCTATTTTTACAGGCACATGAGATCAAAAAGCTTCTAATATCGGATACATCAGCCTTCAAAAACGTTAATGAGCCTTCCACTTATCAGGAGTTACTCTAATCCTGCCTATATTAGCATGACACTCTATCTATATTTACGTCTGTGAGATTACTACTGATTACTCTTATCATATCTTTCTTCTGTTGCTCCTCCCCTGAGCGTATTCCCTCAGTGGAGATAAGCAGCTTCCCTTTAACCAGCAGCCTAAGAGCCATAGATGTGCTCAGTGAACAAGCGGTCTGGCTTGCCGGTACAGGTGGACAGTTTGGATTTACGGAGGATGGGGGAGCTACCTGGCAAATAGACAGCATCAGGCTGGATTCTGTTATCCCGGAATTTAGGGCTATCAGGGTAGTGGAGGACACTATACTCTTGATGAGCGTATCCAGCCCAGCCCTGATGTTCAGATCTGAAGACAAAGGCAACAATTGGACGCTTACTTACAGGGAAGATCACCCCGCCTGCTATTATAATTCTATGGCCTTTTGGGACCATGCTCATGGTATGGTAGTGGGAGATCCTACTGAAAACTGTCTGTCCATCCTCATCACACATGATGCGGGTAAAAGCTGGATAAAGAGAAGCTGCGAGAATATCCCTCCCCTAAAAGAAGGGGAGGCGCAGTTTGCTGCCAGTAACACAAATGTTATTATTCAAGGAGAACACACCTGGGTAGTAACCGGTGCTTCTGCTGCCAGGGTATTTTACTCTGCTGATAGAGGGGAAAACTGGGAGGTGTATGATTCGCCCATCCAGCAAGGAGGCCAAATGACGGGCATATTTTCAGCTGACTTTCATGGGCCTACTACTGGAATCCTATTTGGGGGAGACTGGGAAAATCAAGAAGATAATCACGCTAATAAAGCAGTAACAATCGATGGGGGAAAAAACTGGCAATTAGTAGCTGATGGAGCAGAGCCTGGATATAGGTCATGCGTCCAATATCAGCCCCATACCAATGGGAAATCTGTATGGGCTGTAGGGATGCTGGGTATGTCCTATTCCCCAGATGGAGGAAAACAGTGGGTAGAGATAAATAGGGAAAATTATTATACCATTAGGTTTACAGAAGATGGTCAGCATGCATGGCTAGCTGGGAGAAATAAAATAGGGAAAATGAGGTGGAAGTAAGAAGGCTTTCAAGCCCGGAACCTTTTACCCGCTCACATACTCCTGACACCTTCAGTAAGCCTCCTACTACCATGAAGGTATAGGTCATTCATTAAAAAAGCAGTAAACTTTATATGGTGGGGAAAAACTTATTTTCATGGAAGTCAGTTCAAATAGTTTATTATTAGACAAATAGATTTTCTAGTAATCGGTTATTTCCACAATTTCTTATAACTTAAGTTTTTAGTTACTAGTCCTAATAACGCAAACATAACAGGCACCATGAACGGCCAACTTGACGTGCTATTCTTAGCTTACGCAAATCACATGACTGCACCTCTCAATACGCTAGAGGAGGAATATAAAGGGGTAATGGGTTCTCTCAGGCCGAGAGCAGACAAGCAACACTTCATAGTATATGATGAGCCATTTGTAGATAATCAAAGCTTATCCACTAACCTTTCTACCTACAGGGAGCAGGTAGTCATCTTCAGTTACAGCGGACATGCAGAACAGGATGGGCTGATCTTTGATGAGGAACAGGCGTTTGTACAGGGGATTGCTCATCTTCTCGGACAATGTCCTAATTTAAAGTGTGTGTTTCTTAATGGATGCTCCACCCAGGGGCAGGTCTCGCTTATGCTGGAAGCTGGAGTACCTGTAGTTATAGCTACCTCAGCCCCGGTGAATGACCAGATAGCAGCAGAATTTGGAAAGACGTTTTTCCAAGCCCTAGCTAACCAGGAGACCATAGGGCAGGCCTTCAACCAGGCTAAGGGACAAGCCCTCCTAAGTAAGCCGGAACTAGCCATTCCCGTTCAAAAAGACTTTGTAATAAGCA
Organism: Bacteroidota bacterium; assembly: GCA_039026975.1. Lineage (GTDB taxonomy): Bacteria > Bacteroidota > Bacteroidia > J057 > J057 > JBCBKZ01. The sequence goes on from JBCCLI010000019.1 coordinate 16,606, forward strand.
GGGAAGGAAATGATACTGACTTGGAAGCTTCCTGGGGTCTATTTATCCATAAAGACAAGGAAGCTGCCTTGGAATTCACGCTCCCTAATCCGGAGTTTGTGGCCAAGAAGACTGAGTTTGAACCCAATAAACCCCTTATAGATAACCTGCTTGCCTCCCTGGCTCCCACTGACCCTGAAGTCTTTGCGCTGAATACCCTGGAAACCTACAATAAGGAAGACTTTCCTTTTGAGACCCGGAGAAAAATCATCCTGAAAAGCCTTCCCTTTCCCATAAAAGACCATCTACGCCAACTGTTTGCTACCCCTTATGAAGGTGCAGGAAGAGGAGCTGTCTTTTATGATAAACTAGATCAGGCCAGATTAGATAAATTGCTAGCCACCTACGAGACAGTAATAGAGCTGACAGGCTTTATCATGCTTGCCCAGTTATGGAAACAGCTTTCTCCGGATAAAAAGGCTAAAAAATCAGCCAACGGAGTCCCTAAACCAGAGACCCTGAAGAAGTTTTTTGGGCTGAATGGAGAGGGAGAAGAGCTGGACTTTATCCAACTCTCACGGGATGCTTTTGACATATTGAAAAACTATCCTGAGAATTTATTCATTGATGAGTTAGACGGACAGTATATGGAAGCTGTGCCGGAATCCCTGTCTAGCTGGCAGGCCCTGGAAGAAAAGTTACTTACCCTGGGTACCGGACTCTACGACTTTATGTTAGACAATGCGGATTTTGAAGATACAAGTAGTAATCCTATTGAGGGGCTTTCTGAATTTCTCATGAAACAAGAAGAACATTTCTTCGAAGGATATAACCGTCTGGTGGAAGTACGAAAAAAAATCCGTGCTTCCACTAAAGAGGCTAGCCCGGATATCTCAGCAGCAGAACTGGAAGAACAAGTTCAGCAAAAGTTTCTAGATTCTCCAGAGAGAACCCAATGTGTGGATGGCCTGAAGCTTAGAATCACAGAACATTCTAAAGTTACCAGCCCCTCTTTAGACGAGGATGAGTTAGAAGAGAAAGTAGACACCTTAATCACTTATTTTACTGATCTGCTCGCGTACCATGATGAGCGTAAGCACTTGATTAGCCACCAGCTACTAGCGGAAGACAGTGAGTTAATACAAGCGCATAATAAATTGTCAGAATTACGAAAAACCAACCTGGAAATCAGAAAGGCAAAAACGAAGCAGGATGAAGCCACCTTGGCATTTAAATGTCAGGAGACAGAAGAAAAACTGGCCATTCTCCTCAGAAATCTCAGCTTTCTCTCCAACTATAAATTGATCTCCGTAACAGACATTAACGTACTGAAATATCGCCATTCCAGGGAAGCTGACTACCACCATAACTTAGCTAAGCTGGACAGAAGTGAGGCTAGTAACATAGAACTGTTCCTGAAGAAATCCATTGCTATGGACTGTGAGTCTGTCATTTTGATCAGTAGAAGGCATGAAAATGAGTTTTTGAACCTGAGCCCCTTTGTGATTGATGAGCACGCATTTATCAAAAAAGCAACGGAGGCCAAGATCAGATTTTTCTCACACTTTGGGGATGATAAATACCACTATAAATATTTCTCCAAGCCTGAAGATCCTGTACTGGAAGTAGAAAGTAAAACTAACCACTACCGCATTCTCAAGAATCAATTCAAGCCCTATCAATATTTCACCAAAGCATGAAAAGCCCGTTTAAGTTTCTGGATGCCTATGATATGGAGGACAAGGATGTCTTCTTCGGGAGAGATCTGGAAATAAAGGACCTATATAAAAAGGTTTCTATGTCTCCCCTGCTGTTGGTGTATGGCCTCTCTGGCACAGGAAAAACCAGCTTAGTCTCTTGCGGACTAGCCCAAAATTTTAACGGCCCTGACTGGTATCCGTTCTTCATTAGAAGGAAAAGAAATATCAATACTTCCTTACATGAAGTTCTCTCAGAAGCCCTCCAAGATAGAGAGGAAGAAGCTGTTACCGCCAAGTTGTCTTTTATCTATGACAGATACTTATGCCCTGTCTACCTAATTTTCGACCAGTTTGAAGAACTATTTATTCTAGGGTCTAAGGAAGAGCAGGAGGAGTTTGCCCAGACACTCTTAGAGGTTATGGAAGCGGATATTCCCTGTAAAATTATCCTCATCATGCGTGAAGAGTACCTGGGAGACCTCTACCAGCTAGAACAGACTATTTCTACCATATATGATAACCGTCTTAGGGTAGAGAGCATGAGAAGGGAGAAGGTAAAGGATGTGCTGAAGCTCTCTTTTGGTGAATTTGACATAGGGTTAGAAGGCGAGGATGAAGAGAGATTAAATGAGATTATAGATAACCTAAGTGAAGAAAAAACTGGTATAGTTCAGCTGCCCTATTTACAGGTATACCTGGACATGCTATACAAGGAAGATTTTTCAAGAACCTATCCAGATGATAGCTTTGATGAGGAGAACCTAAAGCCCATAGAGCTTACCCGAGCAGAGATAGCCTCCTTTGGGAACATAGATGGGGTACTGGATCGTTTTCTCACCCAGCAACTTCAGGAAATCCCAGAAAGACTTAGACATAAATTCCCTGAGGTAGACACTAAGTTACTTGAGAATATCCTGGATGGATTTGTAACGGAAGACGGGACCAAGCGGCCTGTGCAGACCACAGAAAAGGAAGGAGAAGAGGATTACTTAAACTTAATTCACCTGGCAGAAGGGGAGGGTAAATTCTTCCCGGGTGTAGCTCCCCCTACTATTCCACTAGAAACTTTCTCGGCCATCATCCATGAGATGGTTAATAGCAGATTAATCAGAAGTAATGAAGAGGGGCTGGAACTGGCCCATGATACGCTAGCTGCCCTGGTAGATCGCAGACGCAGCCATGAGCAGCGTATCAAGAAGGACTTCCAGAAGCTTTATAATATTCTCAAGTCTACTAACTCTAAACTGGATAAGCAACAGATAGCTACCTATCAGCAGTATTTCCCCATGCTTAAGCGAGATGCTGAGTTAGAGAAACTGATTGAAGAATCTGTCAGAAAAGTAGAAGCCCAAGAGCGTGAGAAACGAGAAGCCCAGGAAAGAGAGATCAAACTTACCAAGGCTAAACTAAAGGCAGAGCAGGAAAGTGCGGCTAAACAAAGGATAGTCCTCATGGTAACAGCCGCCGCTCTGGTAGTTTCCATAGCCCTTGGAATTTGGGGTCAGGTCCAACGGAATGCCGCAGTAACGGCCAGAGAAAAAACAGAAGCCTTACTGGTAGAACTGCTAGATGAGAAATCTGAAAAGATTCTCATAGAAGTAGAAGACCTGGAGAAGAGAGCCAAGAGACTACAGCAAAGACAGCCTAATGAAAGTGCGGTTAAATACGAGAGAGCCATCAATGAAATAGATGTCCACTTGAATAAGGTCCGAGAAGTGGATAAAGAATACCATAATGTCTCCCTGGAATCCAAACGTGAAGCGCTTAGCAATAGCCTTCAAGAAGTAAGAACCTTAATGCGTGAAAGTGCTAGCAGGTAGTACCTCTATCTATAGCCCAACCCCATTCAAAATGAGCGTGATGAAAAAAATATATAGCTGTTTTCTTCTATCGTTACTCTGTATGCCGCTGGCAGCCCAGAACTGTAACAACATCTACCGAAAAGCTGTCAGTAGTTTCCAGGCTAATCAACTAGATGAGTCCCTCCAGCTCTTGGAAGACCTGGAATACTGTGATGATAATGACAGGCTGAGAGCTGAAAGGCAGACACTTCAGGACAAGATATTTTCTGCCATTAATGCGCAGAAGGAAAAAGAAGCCAGGCTGAGAGCTGCTAACTTCCAGGCCAAGCTAAGGGCACAAGAAGAGAGAGACAGAGCAGAGAAAGCCCTACAGATTACTGAGGCCGTACTGAACCAGCTGTACTTTTACGAGGATAAATTTGGGCTTACCCTCAAGAATCTGGGTGCTTATTATGACCCTATCTACAGCTATGGATACATTAATAAGTTAGGAGAGGTAGTCATTCCTTTCCAGTTTGATGAAGCTACTCCTTTTTATACTGTGGACAGCTATGCAAGAGTAAGTATGGATGGTAAGCCTTACCTACTGGATACCACCAGGACTACCTACCTGCTAACTACCTCCCTGGGAGATACAGAACCGGCCAATAAGCAAGCCTTAGACATACACTTAGATAGGCCTATAGTCCTGGAAGGAGATGACCTAAGCAGATTTACCTCTCTGGAAGTATTGCTAGCTTATGGAGACCCAAGTGATAATGGAAAATTAACTACTCTTCCTCCTGCCCTGGAAAATCTGGAAAAGCTAAAGGATCTCAACCTCCATTCTAATGAGCTAAAAATCCTCCCTGGCCAGATTAAATCACTAAGCAGCCTTCAGTTTTTAGACCTAAGTGATAACAGAATAGGAGAATTACCAGCAGAAGTGGGAGAACTAACTAAGCTCAGGTCATTGTACCTGCATGATAATAGGCTTTCCAGCCTTCCTTCCCAGTTGGTGCGTTTAGGAGACTTGGAAGTACTAGACCTAAGTGATAATCAAATTAATCGCTTACCAGATTCTCTCCAGCAGCTTACCAGCCTCACCTCTCTAACCTTGAGAAATAACCAGCTATCCTACATTCCCCCAGAAGTGGGCAGGATTACTACGCTTAAAAAGGTATCCTTCCGTAGTAATAGGCTTAAAGAAATCCCTGCTGAGCTAGGGGGATTGAATGAATTAGTGAGCCTGGATATAAGTGATAATGGGATAAGCTTACTCCCTCCGGAAATAGAGGGAATGTCAAACCTGAAAAGCTTACTCCTGGGTCATAATAAAATCAGTGAGCTTCCCTCCACCATTGGGGAGTTATCCAAGCTACAAATCCTTATGCTACAGGATAATAAGCTAGTCTCTCTCCCTCTTAGCCTAGGAAAATTAAATGTTCTGGATACCCTTATTCTGCGTGGAAACCAAATCAGCAGCCTGCCTAATGAAGTAAATCAGCTGGATGGACTCCAAACCCTGGACTTAAGTGATAATCAGATTAGCAAGCTGCCAGACCAGATAAAGGGGTTGAAAAGTATGGCCAACCTCAATCTGAGCTTAAATAAGCTGAGAAAACTTCCTAATAGTATAAAGAATCTCCAGAGGCTACTAGTCCTGGACCTGAGTAATAATCAGCTTCAAAAGCTTCCCTCTACCTTCTCTGATTTGAGTAGTCTCAAAACCCTGAATCTAGGAGGAAACCAATTAACCAGTCTCCCCAAAGAAGTAGTCAAGTTGCCCGAACTGACAAGGCTTACCCTTGAGTTTAATAATCTTGCTGCCCTACCGGCTTCCATTCAAGACTTTCCAGCCTTACGTAGCCTACATGTAGGAAATAATACTATTTCAGATCTCCCTCCTGAGATAGGGAAGATTGGGAGGCTACAAGAACTAGATCTCCACGCTAACCACCTAGTGGATATCCCTCAGGAAATAGGACAACTCGAACGCTTGGAGAAGCTGGATCTGAGCACCAACAGACTTATCCAGCTACCAGAAGCCATAGGAGAGTTAGCTACCCTTAGGTATTTACGTGCTCAAACCAATTCTCTTACGAGCCTCCCCCAGTCCCTCTCAAATCTGTCCCAATTACGAGAGCTAAATGTATCTAATAATCAATTAGCGTCACTTACAGCAGCCACAGGTGGACTGGAAAAGCTGGAGAGACTCTTACTTCATGATAACCAGATAGCTAGTATCCCTGCTTCTATCCAGGAAATGCCCAGTCTGTCATTCTTAAACTTGAGTTCCAATGCACTGAATACCTTCCCACAAGAAGTGTGGAACCTTCCAAGACTAGACTCCTTAGACTTAAGCCTAAATCAGATTTCCACCTTACCCACCCTTACTGATAAGGATGGAACTCTTCCTTTACGCTACCTAAATCTTTCTTCCAACAAACTGTCAGTTCTCCCTGATGAAATCAATAAACTAGGAAGGCTGGTGAGCCTAAATATTCAATCTAACAGCTTGAGAGAACTTCCTAAGGAGATGGGAGAACTTTATGATCTCAAGCAGCTGTACTTACATGCTAATGAGCTATCCGAGATTCCCTCTGAAATAGGAAAACTTTCCAACCTGGAAGTCCTGCGTTTGAGTGATAACAGATTAGTCAAAATTCCTTCTGGTATCAAGGAATTGACCACCCTTAGGAGCCTTCAGCTAGGCAATAACCAGCTAGAAGAAATTCCCGGTGACCTAGGGAAGCTTTCCAGTCTACAGCTGTTAAGCCTGGAGAATAATAAGCTGCAAAGCCTTCCGAGAGGCATTGGGAAGCTGAGCGAGTTAAAGCAGCTATTCGCAGGTAATAACCAGTTGGAAGAAATCTCTAACAACCTGGCAGGAATGGATAGCCTTAAAGTTCTAGTCCTATCAAATAACAGGCTGGAAGCCCTTCCCAATAGCCTTGGCCGTCTTACTAACTTGAGGCACCTGGAGCTACAGTCTAACAAAATCACTCAGCTCCCTAATAGACTGAAAGACCTGAATTCTGTAACTACTCTCTTCCTTAATGATAATCAGCTGAGGACCCTTCCTGCTCAAATAGGAGGAATGACCTCTCTTACTCATTTAGCTTTACAGGAGAATAAACTCACTACCCTCCCTCCAGAAATAGGAAACCTGGTGGTACTCCAGCGGCTTAACCTACAGGCTAATTATCTGGAGCAGCTTCCTGAATCTATTGGGCAGCTAAGTAACCTGGTAGAACTCAATATCAGTGATAATGAACTTACCTCCCTTCCTAACTCTCTAGGGAAATTAAGGAGACTTCAACAGCTCCAATTACAAAGAAACAATTTACATGACTTACCTGAAGGCCTCAGTAAGCTGACCCGACTTACCTACCTAAATGTTAGGTCAAACAAGCTTCTGAGCCTACCTGAATCAGTAGGCCAACTCAGTAATCTTCAACAACTGAGTATGCGAGATAACCTGCTGAGAACACTACCCAATAGCATAGGAGACCTGAAGCGTCTACAAATATTAGATGTACAAGCTAACCGACTTACCAACTTACCCACCAGTATTGGGAAGCTGGAAAACCTACAATCATTGACCTTGAGAGATAATTCCTATCTGAAAAGCCTGCCTGTAGAAATAGGAAAATTGGTCAACCTACAATCCTTGGATCTTAGTGAGAATAGCCTAAATACTATTCCAGGCCAACTAGGGAAACTCAATAAGCTTCAGACCCTGGACCTCAGCTTTAATCAACTAAGCGTTCTCCCTAGAGAGTTTTGGGGGATGAAAGACCTACAGATCCTTTCCATAGAAGGAAACAGGTTAGCGCGTTTACCTGATTCTATTGGGAGACTTGCAAACCTACAGTCCCTTAACTTACGTGAGAACAAGCTAGTCAGCCTCCCAGAAGGAATTGGAAATCTATCCAAGCTAAGGGTATTAGATCTCTATGACAATAGGCTTAATAAACTGCCTGCCAGCATAGGAAAACTACTCTCCCTGCAGAACCTGGACCTCTTTAATAATCAACTGGAAGAACTACCCCCTGAAATAGGCTTACTAACCAACCTGCAAGAGATCAACCTAAAATCTAATAAGCTGGTAACCCTCCCCTCTGAAATAGGGAGGCTAAACAGGCTGCAAGACCTGGACTTAAGTGGAAATAAATTAGAAGATATTCCAGTAGAGATAGGCGAGATAGGAGGACTTCAGGCATTAAACCTGTCAGATAATAACATCCGTAAATTGACTCAGTCCATGGGAACTGTGCTCAGCCAACTCCCCATAAAGTTTCAGGAAAACTTTTATGGAAGTGGCCTCAACTTGTATAATAATCCCATTGAAGAAATAGAGGAAGCCTGTTTTGCCTACCTGGATAATTCAGAGCTGCTTGAGCTAGCAGCGTATCAGTTTGATAATGGGAATTATGAAATGCCGTTTATGCTGGCAGATACCCTCACTCATAGAGATCCCACTAATCCTAGGTACTGGGCAGAGATGAGCAAGTATGGGTGTTTTGCAGAGGAGGCTGACGCTGCTATCATGGCAGGTAAAAAAGCCCTGGAGCTTTCCTCAGAGGGAGCAGATCCACAGATTTATGAATATTTAGCCTTGGCTTATCTACTGGATAACCAGGTGGAAGAAGCTGAAAATGTATATCTATCTAGCCTCACCGAACAGGTAGGCCTAACAGAAAACTCAGAGGTACTCAGATCAGAAATAGAAACAGGAAAGACGCGCTTCCTGCAACTGCTAGACAGGGTGGAAGCTGCTAACATAAATGTCTCCAATTTAGAAAAGGCAAAAGATCAGCTCTTACTCAAGGTTGAAGATTCTCTTCCATCCGTAGGAGAAATTATAAAAATTGAGCAGGAGGAGTAAACAGCTATGCTTGGGCTAATTACTATTTCTTAGCTGGTAGGTATCTGCTATTGCTAGTGTTTTGTAGAGATAATTCTTTTTAGTTACGCCACAAATACGAGAATAAAAAAATAAATCATTCATGTAGACATGGGGACCATTGGTGAAACTTCTTTTAGCTCACTTCCAGTATTTTTAGCATATTCTCATTTCTGAGTAAGGTAAACCTAATCTTGATCTTAGCATTTAATAACATAGCCTAAAAAGATTCCGTATATTTAACTGATGATTCAGCAGTATATGCATAAACTTTCAGTAGCCATTTTGGCCTCCCTCATGCTGTTTACAGCACTGGGGTTCAATTTGAGTATGCATTATTGCTTTGGGAGGTTAAAAGCATTCAGTCTGTATGAGCAGGAAAGCTACTGTGTTGAGAAAGTAGCCACCCGTTGTGGATGGAAAGCTCCTACCCCGACAGATTATCCTACCTTTGCGGAGGCACCTCCCGTGTGCTGTGAAGATGCAAGTTTTTCTCTCTTCCTGGATGAAGACTATCAGCAAGTAGAGGTAGTTGCGTTGCAGGAGCTGGAAGCAGCGCTGGCATATGAATCATCTTTTATATCCCCCTTAACTATTTCTCACGCGCTGTACCTGGGGCTAAGAACCTACAAACCACCCCTCCAACAGGTAAATATACCTGTCCTGGTACAGTCTTTCCGCTTATGAGATACTGATTGGCTCGTTTTGTCAATTAGTTAATTCTCATATATGAAGCTTACTCAATTCTTGCCCTTTTTAGGGTTAGTATTTGTACATCAATTTTCATTAGCTCAAGGTCCTCCTATCATTGCTGATAAGCCTATCATGCTAGGTTCAGGCAATAAGGTAATCAGGACCTTGACAGAAATAAGGCATACTACTCGAGGGAGGTTTATTAATACGCCTTTAATAGTGAATTACCTCCCTACTGCTAATACCCTGGTAGGCGTACACATCAACTACCTAAATTCCCTGTTTGAGTTCTCTTCAGGCTTAGGAAATGATAGAAACCTGGGAGACATTTTTCTCCTGGGTAAATACCAGTTTTTAAGAAAAGACCAAACCGGGAAAACCTTTAGGATGGCTGCTAAAACGGTGCAGACACTACCTACAGGTAAGAAACTGGATATAGATATGATCAGTATGGGTACCTACCAAAGCTATGTAGGGCTAATCGCCGGCTATGAAAGCATTAAATACGGCATAAACCAGGAGGTGGGATATGCACTTATGCCTGAAAGTTCTAAAGATGAACTACGGTACAGAGTATCCTTTGGTCTTCCTTTGCTTACCCCCACTTATCCACTCAGACAACTCAGTCTATACTTTGAATATCAGACTAGCTGGTTTACGGAAAGAGGGGATCATATGCTTTTATACAGCCAGGGACTTCAGTATGCCCATGGTCGAATGACCTTTGAAGTGGCATATCAGTGGCCCTTAAGCCAGGAGGTAGATGAATCCGAGAAAAGGGATTACAGCCTCTTTCTAAGTACTAGAATCATTTTATTTTAACCTTAGTTTGAAAAAATCATGAAAAAAATATTCATTCTCAGCTTTATCATATTTGCTTGTTTTTTCCTAACCCAAGCCCAGTCCACAGCTGACAGAGACGCAGTGGAAATGAAGGTAGATGGACTCGGCTGTCCCTTTTGTTCCGTAGGTCTGGTTCAGAAGGTCAAAAAGCTAGGGGACCTCAAAGACATAGACACAGAGTATGAAACAGGTATGTTTATGTTCACTATATCAGATACTCACGCTATTAGCATAGAGGATCTCCAGAACTCCGTAAAAAAAGCTGGCTACACCCTGGTGTATGCGAGTATAGAAAGGGGAACTGGGCAAAAGATTCTGTTTGGAGAACGGCCAGTTTCTACCCAGTAACCGTCTGATATGTAGCTATGAAAAAAAGCCCCAGATCCACAGGCTTAAACTAAGCTCGTGTTCCTGGGGGTTCTTTCCATCCTGACCTAAAAGAAGGATCAGTTAATTTTCAGGTTTGTTTCCTGCTTTGGCTTCTGTAATTTTCTCAAAAACAGTATATCTATGCCAATTCCTACAGTAAAAGATCTGAAGATCTTTGTCCCAACCAAAGATTATGAGGTATCCATAGAATTCTACACCAAACTAGGGTGGACCCTAAACTGGAAGTCAGATGGTTTGGCGGAAGTAGAGCTAGCTGGCCAGCGGATGCTCCTTCAAAAATACTACGCCAAACAGTGGGCTCACAACTTCATGGTGTATCTAATGGTAGAAGATGCACAGGCTTGGTACGAGCATGTTGCGGATATTCTCAGGGAGAAATCCTATGGGGAAGCTAAGGTACAGCCTCCCAAAAAGGAAGACTACGGAGCTATCGTCACCTATATTCATGATCCCTGTGGGGTACTTCTTCATTGTGCAGAGGAGGTCAAACAGGAAGCTTAGGGGTGATCCTCTGAGGAGGAGGATAAGGCTACTTCACTACCTAATAGGAATTTATCAAGATTCTATTTTCCTATCATAAAGGATTATATCACTATGCCATAAGTTGGCCATCCAGGGGTAGTAAATTTGACTAGGTACCCGTCCCATGTGCCCCCCGTTCAAATATTGTGCTTAACGAAATAAACGGCATCAGCTATTTCTACCGGCCAAGGATCTGACGGACGGATAAATCTGCCCCTGCATTAGGATATTTATTTTTTCAATGTCAATGACCCTAGAGGATACTACATAAATTAGGGTCCATCCCCCTATATGTATCCACTCTCCTTACCATACTCCTAATTCTCGCAGCTTTAGATTATTCTCAAATTATCCCTAATTTAGAGTAGACACATTGGTTAACACTATGCAGCACCCCACTTCCTACCTGAGACTAAGTCTCTTCATCGCCTGTTTTTTTTCCTCTTCTCTTGTACTGGCCCAAATGAGTATGGCTCCTGATAGAAACCAGGGAGACGGTCCACACGAGCAACTTATCATTAGAGGCGCTACTCTTATTAACGGTAATGGCGCCCCTCCCATAGGGCCTGTGGATGTAGTGGTAGAAGGGAATAAGATAACCAAGGTAGATGTGGTGGGCTATCCTGGAACTAACATTCCCGAGAGAAATAGGCCCAAGGCTACTGCAGGGGCAAAGGTGATAGATGCTAGTGGCATGTACCTTCTCCCCGGTTTTGTAGACATGCATGGGCATATAGGAGGAAAAGCACAAGGCACTACTCCAGAATACGTCTTTAAGCTGTGGATGGCACATGGGATAACCACCGTGAGAGAACCTGGCAGTTTTAACGGCCTGGACTGGACACTAGCACACAGAGCCAAAAGTCAGAACAACGAAATAGTAGCTCCACGAATAGAAGCCTACATAGGATTTGGGATGGGGAGTGAAGAACCCATAGCTAATGGTGAAATGGCAAGAGAATGGGTAAGGGATATAGCAGCTAAGGGTGCCCAAGGGATCAAATTCTTTGGGGCACGACCAGATATTATGGAAGCCGCCTTGGATGAAGCCAAGCAGCTGGGGCTTAGGTCTGCCTGCCATCATGCCCAGATGAACGTAGCTTGGCTGAATGTCCTTCACTCTGCTAAAATGGGCCTAACCAGTATGGAACACTGGTATGGACTGCCTGAAGCCCTCTTTACTGACCGGATAGTACAGAACTATCCACTGGATTATAACTACCAGAATGAGCAAGACCGCTTCGGGGAGGCAGGTAAACTTTGGCAGCAAGCAGCCAAGCCCTATTCTGCCCACTGGAACGCTGTCATGGATACCCTGCTAGCAATAGGTTTTACCCTGGATCCCACCTTTAACATTTATGAGGCGAGTCGTGACCTCATGCGGGCACGTAGAGCTGAATGGCATGAGCATTATACGCTCCCTTCCCTTTGGGCATTCTACCAGCCCAGCAAAATTTCACACGGCTCCTACTGGCATTATTGGGGTACAGAGCAGGAAGTGGACTGGAAAGAGAACTACCGTCTTTGGATGACCTTTGTGAATGAGTATAAAAACCGTGGAGGAAAGGTTACTACAGGTTCTGACTCAGGATACATTTTCCAACTGTACGGCTTTGCTTACATTAGAGAACTAGAATTACTACGGGAGGCAGGTTTCCATCCTATGGAGGTGATTCGCTCCGCTACGCTTATGGGAGCTAAAGCACTTGGTATGGATGATCAAATAGGAACCATAGAAGTAGGAAAAATGGCAGACATGGTGCTAGTGGAAGAAAATCCCCTAGAGAACCTCAAAGTGCTATATGGGACTGGTGCCATCAAACTCACAGATGATAATGAAATAGTCAGGGTAGGAGGGGTGAAATATACCATCAAAGACGGTATAGTCTATGATGCCAAACAGCTTCTACAGGAGGTGAAGGTAATGGTAGACATAGAGAAAGCCCGAACCGGTTTTAAATTATCCCAGCCCGGACTGGATAGCTTTTCCAGACCATAAGTCTTTGAGATAAAAATTTCCTCCCTTACTCGCATTACTTTTTCAGGAAAAGAGATGATACTAGAGACTTCTCGTTTTTACGAATCAGCTTTAAGGGTAACGGCTGTTCCATAGGCTAAGATCTCAGAGGCACCTGACATGATAGTGGCAGTGGTAATTCTCACATTTACTACAGCATCAGCTCCCATTTCACCGGCATCTTCTATCATGCGCTCCAACGCTTGTTCTCTTGCCATTTTCAGGAGCTTAGTATATTCTGATATCTCCCCTCCTGCGATCATTTTTAAGCCTGCTATAAAGTCTCTCCCAATAAACCTCGCCCTGGTAGTGCTCCCTCTCGCCATGCCTAATGCCTTATCTACCACTCTTCCAGGAACGTCTGGGGTGTTAACGATAATAATTTCTTTCATTGATGTTTGGTGTTTAGATGGTTGATAAGATAAGGAGAAGAATTGTAATCACTGTAGGTAAATCTTCTTTGAATACTCTTTACTACCCGTTTAAATATCTAATGGGCAAAAGTATGCAACCCAAAGCTGATATCCCATGTATAACTAAAGGGTTAGTTAATATACATCCTTATGAAAACATACATACTCTTAGCCACCACCTTAGGGCTAATTAGCTGCTCAGGCCCTTCCGTACTCAGCTCAACGCAATTACTAGCCTCCTCTGCTGCCTTCCATGATCCTGATAATCGCTGGGAAAGAGCTACCCTATCACTCTACATACAGGAACCTCGTATCCAAAATCCCAGCAGATACTCCCGTCTTCTTCTGAATAATGAAACAGGTGAGTTCCAGCTAGAAAGAAATAGAGATGAACACTTATCGACTCACATTGTCAATTCAGGCGGAGAGGGAAGTATCTTATTCAACGGTTCTGCTGAGATAGATTCCCAGTATGTAGCTGCTTACAGGCTTTCTCCAGAAAGGAGCCTGGGATACAGAGGGTTTTACCACTTTATGTATGGATTACCTATGAGCATTACCCAAGAAAAAGTTAAGGAAATGCGTCCCGTCAATGCCGCCTTTTTTAATAATAAAGCCTGCTACCAACTGGAAGTAGAACTGGTAGAGCCTATGATTTCTGCTCATTGGCGGCTGTACTTTCGGGAAGGCGACTTTAGGCTAGAAGGAGTAGAAATTTTCTTTCCAGAGGAGGCAGAAAAAGGAGAAAAGATAGTATTTGACCATTTGGCAGAGGCAGATGGCATGCTTCTCCCCAGAATTAGAAACTGGTATGAGCTTGGAAATGGGGAATACTCCGGTTCAGACATCATTCTAAAGGAGATAGAGGAATAGATAGCTTACTCTCCTGACCTACTGTATAAAAGGAAAATATTTTAATGCTTGCTTATCACCCTGAAATCCCTTTTTAGTAATTATACTTATGAGAATGAATCTCTTCTCTCAAGTGCGAGTTATGCTCACACCATTTCCATAATTTTTCGGTACAATTCATCGGGATTAAAAGGCTTAGAGACAAAACCATCCATCCCTGCCTCAAAATACTTCTGTGTATCATCTCCAAGAATAGAAGCCGTAAGTGCAATGATCTTAATATTGCTATAACTTTCAGTAGAATCTCTGATGACCCCTGTAGCCTCAAGTCCATTCATCCCAGGCATATTTATATCCATCAAAATGAGATCGAAGGTATCTTTTTTCAGAGCTTCCAGAGCTTTCTCTCCACTCTCAGCTGTGGTAACTGTAAAGCCCATTTTATTAAGGTGCTTATTAGCTACTACCTGATTCACACGATTATCCTCTACCAATAAAATATGGAGAGAAGGTGAGCTGGGTAATATATCTTCTTCTCGCTTATCTTCATTTATCTGGATTTTCCCTGTAGGGAACCCAAGCCTAATGTCAAAGCTGAAGGTACTCCCTACCCCTTCTGTACTTTCTACTGTAATACTTCCTCCAAACTGCTCTATAAGATTGTTAGAAATAGATAAGCCTAGGCCGGTACCTCCAAACCTGCGAGAGATACTGTTATCTGACTGAGCGAAGGGATCAAAAATATGTGCCAGCTTATCAGTGGGAATTCCTATACCAGTATCTGTGATGTTAAATTGTAAGTTGACTGCGGAGGAGGTCTCCCTTACTACAGCTACCTTCAGGGTAACCTGCCCTTCATCTGTAAACTTGATCGCATTCCCAGCTATATTTAAGATGATTTGAGCTAGTCTGTTAGGATCTCCATTCACACGGGCCGGTATCTCAGCTCCTTTTTCCAGGAATAAGGATATTCCTTTTTCTTCTGCTGTTCTCTTTAGCAGCTGGTACATATTATCCAAGAACTCAGTTAGGTCAAAATCGATTTGCTCAAAGGATAGTTTATTCTGCCGTACCTTGGAAAGATCCAGTATATCATTAATGATTCTTAGGAGATGCTTAGCGGAGAAATCTATGTGCTGTAGTAGTTTGTGGTGCTCTTGCTGA
>JBCCLI010000020.1:0-31852 GCA_039026975.1 Bacteroidota bacterium
CCTACAAGCCCTCAGGTATGACGGTTGAAAAGATTATTCTTCTTCAGGCTGCTGGATAAAGCCCCCGGTAAGGCGGAGGAGTTCAGTTTCTATTTCCTTGAGGTCCCTAATGGTTTGGTACTTGTTGAAGTTGGCGGTGAGGAACTGGGCCTGAATATCTCGGAAGTCCAGTGAATTGATAAGGCCTGCCTGGAAGCGTTCCGTGGCTATGTCCAGGTTCGAGTCCGCATTTTCCACGGCTTCTCTTCTGATAGCCAGGGTGAGCAGCAGTTGCTCATAGGTTTCATGGGCTGTTAATAGGTCATTCTCCAGGCTTAGCTTTAAGTCCTTTTCCTGTAAGTCTGCGATAAAGTTGTTGATCTTGCTTACCTCTATTTGTCTGCGGGTTTCATCCCCATTATACAGGTTGAAGGAGAGGGTGAGGTTAGCTGAATATTCTAATACACCCGTAGTATTTCTGGTTTCCCCATTGCTGAGTCCAAACCTACCCGTGATATAGCTAGAACTGGCATTGAGATTTAAGGAGGGAAGCTGTTGTGCCTTAAAAGATTTGAGCTCCTGCCTGCGCAGTTCATTGGTGAGGTACTGGTTTTGGAGCGACTGGTTATTGGAGAGCATTTTCTTCCGTAGGCTCCTATATGCATAGGTATCAAACTCTTCATCCAGAGTATCAGTGAGGGTGTAGATATTTTGAATGTCTACTCCCATGAGGAGATTGAGATTTCGGTAGGCATTATTAATATTGATGCGCTGGGTAAGTAGGTTGGCAGAGTCTGTTAGGACGGCATCCTTAAACTGTAGCAACTCAAAAGTACCCGTTGCCCCAAGGTCTTTTCGGAACTCCTGATAGGCCAGTCTGTCTTTAGAAATGGATAAGCTCTGGAGAAGGGTTTTCTCCTGTTCTGCTGCCACCAGAATATTATTATATGCCAGCATAATCCCCTGAACTGTATTCTCTATAATGACGGCTGCATTACCGGCAGATATATTCTCTAAAAGATTAAGCTGCTGCTTATTAGCAAACATAGCCAGTCCATCAAACAGGGTCCAGGATAGGTTAGTGCTGATAGTTCCCGTAAGTCTACTCCGTAAGAAAGACGCCTGATTATCAGTAGTAAATCCTGCTCCTGTAGCATTCAGTGCCAGGCTGGGCATGGCACCTGCATTTCCCCAGGTATTATTTTGGTAGGCCACCTCTTTATCTAACTGTGCGATCCTGATGCCGTAATTATTCTTCAACGCCTGGTCTACCGCATCTAGCATAGAAAGCTTCTCTTGCGCATAAACGGAGGGAGTTACCAGTATGATCAGAAGTATAAACAAGGAGTAGCTTATACTTTTTCTAATAGACATATACTTCATTTTCTTACAAAATACGTTCGAGTTTTTTGTCTTCAAGGATACTTGGCTCCACAGAGGTTCTTCCTGGCAGCTTGATTTTCTCTCCCCAGAGCATACTCCAAAGGTACCCTGATGCTACCCTGACATCATTAGCTATGACTATTAATGCTGGGAAAACAGTGAGAATAAAGAAGGTGCCCAAGAGTACGCCATACGCTACGGAAATAGCCATAGGTACCAGAAAACGCGCTGTAGCACTTGTATCTCGGATCAGAGGAAACAGTCCTACTACCGTAGTAAGGGACGTTAGAATAATGGGTCTGAATCTGCTTTTACCGGCAAAGAAGATAGCCGAGGCTATTTTATGACCGGATTTGAGTAGGCGATTGAACTTATCCTGAAAGACAACAGCATCATTCACTATGACACCAGAAAGGGCTACAATGCCGTAAGAGCTGAGGATGGAAAGGGGCCTGGCTTCTATCCAGTGACCTATTGCTGCGCCTAATATACCTAAAGGTATCATTAAAATTATCAAAAATGCCTGAGAAAAGGATCGGAACTCTAAAGATATGAGTAAAAAGATTCCTATCAGCAGTAGGGGAGCTGCCAACAAAAAGGAACCAGCAAATCTGTCTCCCTGCCTGGCCTGGCCTTCAAATGATATCCTGACACTCGGAAACTGGGCGCGTATCTGAGGAATAAGGGTTTCCCTAACCTGCTGGAGAATAGGTTGTACAGGGGTCTTGGCATCTGCTACATCTGCCTCCACCCTGATTTCTCTCGCCCCATTTAAGTGAGTGATACTCACTATGCCTCTTTCTGTCTCGTATTCTATCAGGTCTGTAAGAGGAAACTCTCTACCATCATCTGTCTTAATCTTGACGGCCTCAAGTTCTCCTAAGCTCCTTCTATTCTCTTCTGGGTACCTAACCCATACCTTGACCTCATCTTCTCCTATCTGAAGACGTTGGACTTCTTCTCCAAAGAAACCTTGCCTGATCTGGCGGGTAATGTCATTATGAGTTAAGCCTAATACATAGGCCTGAGGTTTCAGCTTCATGTTGATCTCCCGCTTTCCAGCTACATTATTATCTGTAATGTCTTTCAGATCTCCTCTGCGTACAAGGGCAGTTTTGACCATGTCTTTAGCTCCTTCTAGCTCTTCAGCATTCCTGCTCTTTAAACTGAGAGATACGGGAGAACCGAAAAAGCGTCTACTTTCTCCAATAGTAAACTGCTCTGCTTTTTCAGGGGGAGGTAATTTTCTGCGGAATAAAGCAGTAGCCCTAAACTTATCCATATTCCTTACCTCTTCCGGTAAGAGTTCTACCTTTACCGTACCTGTATGACTTCCAGACTGAGTACCTGCAGTTCCCAGAGAGAGACGGGTACTTACCACCATTTCCCGCCCATCCGTGCGTTCAGCAGAAATTTCTTTACTGATATCCAGCACCTTGGCCTCTAACGCTTTGAGGACTCTTTCTGTCTCCATTTCTCTGGTTCCAGGAGTTAGTACCAGACCTACATCAAAATCATTAGATCGGGAGAATGAAGGGAAGAAGGTAGTCTTTAGGTATTTTCCTTGTACCATGCCCACGAAAATCATAACCAAGGCAATGGCCGTAGCAAGGGTTACGTACCTATGTCTTACTACTAGGGCTAGCAGCTTTCCATATAACCTGTCCCTGACATAGAAGAACCCCTTATCAAAGTTTCTCCTAAACCATCCGGGTTCTCTTTTTACTAAGGCACCTGAATGCGCAATGTGGGGAGGGAGAATGAAGGCACATTCTACCAGAGATAAGGCCAGACAGAGAATCACCACTATGGCCATTTCTACAATAAACTGCCCGAACCTGCCTTCCATGAAAAAGAAAGCACAGAATGCTAATATGGTAGTGGTTACTCCTGTGAATACAGCTGGTAATACTTCCATGGTACCATCCAGGGAAGCTTTCAGTGGACTCTTGCCTTTTTCAAAGTGAGAAAAGATATTCTCGGATACTACAATTCCATCATCTACCAATATCCCTACCACTAAAATCATCCCAAAGAGAGAGATGATATTAATGGTTACCCCCATTAACGTAGCTATGACCAGCATCCCTAAGAATGAGAAGGGAATCCCGAAGGCTACCCAAAAAGAAAGCCTGAGATTTAGGAAAATACCTAGAAATACCAGAACGAGAATTAGCCCTAAGCCACCATTAGATAGGAGAATATTCAACCTAGCTAATAGATATTCTGATCTGTCTCTGTCCAGAATAATACTTACAGTAGTGTTAGCCTCATTAAAGGTCTCTGTATAAGCCAGCACGTAATTACGGATGTCTATAATATCATCTTCCGGAAACTTGGAGACGTTCAGGGTTACAGCGGGATTTCCATTAAAGAGCGTCTTATTAGGAGTATCTGAAAACTGTTCTTTAACCTCTGCTACATCAGAGAGGCGAATGATAGAACCGTCTTCATTGGTTCTTAGAATGATATTCCCTATTCCCTCTGCGTCATACTCCTTAGCCTTAGCCCTAATGAGTAATTCTTCAGAAGACGTTTTTAGGGAACCTGAAGAAATATCTCTGTTGTTAAATCGGACAGCATTACCTACCTGGTCAAACGTAAGACCATAGCGGATCAGGGTCTCTTCCGTGATTTCTATGGAGATTTCCCTTTCTGGATATCCGGAAATATCTACTTGAGAAATAAGTTCTGATGCTAGTAGGTCATTTTTAATCCCTTCTGCATATGATTTTAGCGTTACTAAATCTGTCTCCCCTACCAGGATCATATCTATGACCTCCCCTCTGGGCTTAGTATTATAAACTACTGGCTTTTCTGCACTTTCTGGGAAGGAGTTTATCCTGTCAACTGCATTTTTAACTTCCGTGAGAACTAATTCAGCCTCAAAGTCTGGATCTACCTCTATAGAAACCCGAGCCGCATTCTCCAGCGCTTGAGAGGTAGTTTCCTCTATCCCCTGGATGCCCTTAATAGCCTCCTCAATTTTTTGGACTACGCCTTCCTCCATCTCTTCTGGAGAAGCTCCCAAGTAAGAAACAGCCACATTGATGACATTGGGATCTATTTCTGGGAAGAAGGATTTCTTGATGGTAAATATGCTCATGACCCCTAGCAGGCATACGAGCAGGATGAGAACATTAGCCCAAATAGGATATTTGGTTACGTAGGTAATTATGGATCGCATAATGTGAAGCTAAGTGGGATAGGTTATTTAGAATCTGAAAAACCGGTGGCTGGAGGATCAAAGGCTTCTGGCTCCGGATCACCTTCCAGTTTAACAGGCATATTCTCATATACATTCACCAGAGGCTCTGTTACTACATTTTCTCCTTGGCTGAGCCCAGAGAAATAAAGGGTTTCATCATTCAGCTTTTCTATCTGGATAGATTTAATATTTAGTTGGCTGCTGTCATTTACTACATACACCTGATTTTGGTTGAAGACAGCATTTCTGGGAATCTCCATTACATCCCTCACCCGCGTACCTGGAATTTGGACGGTCAGGTACTGCCCTTCATACACTTTTCTGGTCCCTGAAGAAAAGCCTATATATACATTGACAGATTGAGTGGCAGGATCTACTACTGAGCCTATTCTCTTTACACGTCCTTTCCAGCGTGTATCATCCAAATCTGAGTAAATGTCTACTGTTAATCCTGTTCTCACATAGGATAGATCATCTACCCTGATAGGCACTTCTAATTCTAGTAAACCTGATTGGGCTATTCTAGCTACGCTGGTACCATTATTTATCACGCTATTTACTTCCTGGAGTACATCAAAGAAACTTCCGCTAAAGGGAGCTGTAACCACATATTTTGATAATCTCTCCTCTGCGCTTTTGATACTGTAAAATTCATTGATGACGTTTTTAGTGGAGAAAAATATTTTTTCCTGGCTGTTATTGAGTTCGGGAAGAGGGGGTAAGTCCTCTTCTACGGATAGCTGGTCAAAGTAGGCCTGCCAGGTATCATATGCTTCAGGAAAATCTAGCTTAAGGTCAGGAAGTATGCCTGCCAGGGTGGTCATGAAGTTACTTTTCTGGGCATATAGACTTAACCGGGCTTCATTATCATTTACCTTAAATAGCACTTGGCCTTTTCTGAATCTTTGCCCCCTTTTTAGTAGTACATCCCCTCTTTCTATGGTTCCTTGTACTTCTGTAATGAGGTCTATGGCGTTTTCTGAAAGAACTTTCCCAATATTACTAATGGCTATCTCTCTACTTCTATATTCAACGGGTTCTGCTTTAACGGTTTTCGTTTGCTCTTGGAAAGACATTTGTCTGACAGGGATCTCCCTACTGGCAAGCGTGTCCTGGAGGTAGAAAGCCCCCAGTAAAATAAGGATGGTAGCCGTAATGGAAACCATTACTCGTTTGGCTATGAGATTTTTGTTCATAGGTTACTGTACTTGGTCAAAAAGCAAACCCCTACAAATATTCGTTTGTTTGCGGAAACACAAAAAATAGACAAAATGCTAATTTTGTTGAAAGCTAGGAGGGAAATTTGAAGTAATTCTGAATATTTTGGCTTATTCTCTTAAAGTTCGACCAAATGGCTCCTCTTCTGTGTTCAAACGGGTAGCTGTATAGACGTGCGGGTGTTGGGAAACTATTTCCAGTAGACGATTCAGCTCCTTATTATCTCTCACATACATATGGAAGTGGCCCTCAAACAGATCTTTATGTGATTCTATACTTACCTTCCTGATGTAGAGCTTCATCTGAAGGGAAATGATTTTAATAAGGTCATTTAGCATACCGAAGCGGTCTAGCCCTACCACTTTAATGGCAGCCTGGAAGGTGATCCCTCTGTTATTGTCAGCCCATTTGGCCTGTATGATGTTCTTCCCAAAGCTGGACATCAGCCTGATAGCTTTCTGGCAGCCTGGCCTGTGAATCACAATTCTATCTTCTTCTTCATATGCCAAAATATCATCCCCTGGAACGGGGCGGCAGCAGGGACCTGTAACTATATTGCTGATATTGGTTTCTCTTCCTATAATCAGCATATCTTCATCTACCCCAAACTCTTCAAAGCGAGCTTCTAGTGCTTTTTTCCGTTTCTCCCAGGTAGAAATATAGGTCTGATCTACCTCTTCCCCCGCATTTTTCATGCGGATGAATTCCTGCATCTTCTCTGCATCTATGCCACGAGTGCCTAGCTGAAAGAAGAAATCTTCTGCTCTGGGGATCATGAAATAAGCTAGCAGTTCATGCATAAAAGGGTGGGTTTCATCCACGTCAAAGGTATGTGCCTTCCACCTAAAAAGCCGTCTCCCCTTTTCTATGGCCAGCTTACGATGTTTCTGCAGTTCTTTTTTGATGCTATCCTTCGCCCTGGGGGTAATAGCTATTCTCAACCATTCTTTTTTGGGCTGCTGTTTTTCTGAGGTGATGACCTCTACCTGGTCTCCTGGTTTGAGGATGTGATCCAGAGACACTACCTCATGATTTACCTTAGCCCCTATGGATTGGTTCCCTATGTTTGTATGGATTTTATAGGCAAAATCCAGAACTGTGGCTTTCATAGGCAGCCTGATCATTTCTCCCTTGGGAGAAAATACAAATACATCCAGGGGATTTAGGTTTTCTTTAAAAGCAGCCAGTGCCTCCAGGGCATTCAGGCTTGGGTTTTCCAGAATGACACGTATTTGGTCTATCCACTCAGTGATGGATTCCTCATAGGGATCTCCATTACTTTTGTACCGCCAGTGGGCGGCTATGCCCTTTTCTGCTACGGTGTCCATTCTGGAAGTCCGTATCTGAACCTCTACCCACTTCCCTTCCGGCCCCATTAGGGTAGTATGGAGAGACTCATACCCATTCTCCTTAGGGACGGTAATCCAGTCTCTTAACCTCTTTGGATTGGGTTTGTAGACGCCAGAAATGAGAGAATACACATTCCAGCATATTTCTCTTTCCTTATCTCTATCTTCATTAGTATGGAGAATAATTCTGATGGCATATCTATCATAGATCTCCTCAAAGGGAAGCCTTTTCCGCAGCATTTTAGCGTAAATGGAGGAAATAGACTTAAACCTGCTTTTCATGGTGAAGGCCAGGCCGGTGGTCATCCGCAGCCTACCCTCTATACCAGCAACAAATTTGTCAATGTAGGTTTGGGCTACCTTCTGGTCTGCCTCTAGCTTGGTGCGTACTTCTTCATAAATGAGGGGCTGGCTGATTTTAAATGCCAGGTCTTCTAGCTCTGTCTTAATCTCGTATAAGCCTAACCTATGGGCCAGGGGAGCATAAATATAAAGGGTTTCAGAGGCTGTTTTTAAGGCTTTATCCCTTCTCTTAGCTCCCAGGGTGCGCATATTATGCAGCCTGTCAGCTAGCTTGATGAGAATAACTCTGACATCATCAGAGATAGTGAGCAGGATCTTGCGGAAGTTCTCTGCCTGTATAGAATCAATATCTGTGATTAGCCCTGCCCCAGACATTTTAGTGAGTCCATCTATGATATCCCTTACCTTAGGTCCAAATCTCCTTTCTATGACTTCCAGGCTTATCTCCGTATCCTCTACTACATCATGTAACAGGGCGCAGATCACAGAGAAGTGATCCTGAATGGACATCTCTTCTACTACTATTCTGGCTACCTCCAGTGGATGGGTTATGTAAGGCTCCCCTGATTTCCTTCTGGTCCCCTCATGTGCATCTCTAGCCATGATAAAAGCTTCCTCCACACTCTGTTTGGCTTCTTCTTGTAGCTCAGGGAGAATCTTTAAGAGATGAGCATAAGCAGCTTCTACTACAGGTGCATAGGGATCTTTTTGGATGATAGCCTTTTTCATGTGTAATTAATGGAAAGCAGGAGATACATTTAGATATACGAAAATACAGGTGGAATGGTAGTATGTCCAGTTTTTTAGGTCTCTTAAGGTAATAACGCCTGTACGGTAATTGAAAATATATATATACCTGAAATAGTAAGCGAAATTTCATAGAGAACTAGCAGGAGATAATTTTTGATTTCCTAAAAATTGACCTACCTTTGTAATCCAATTTTTTAGGCAGCGAATATGCGGATGTGGTGAAATTGGTAGACACGCTAGATTTAGGATCTAGTGCCGCGAGGCGTGGGGGTTCGAGTCCCTTCATCCGCACCACCCTGGTAGCCAAAGCTGCCAGGGTTATTTTTAACTTTACATCCTTGATACTTGATCACCTAATATTTTAGATCTTGCAAATCACAAAGGAAAGCACCCAGCCCCTCAGGGCAGAAATTAAAATCCACCTGGATCCTGAGGATTATAAACCACAGGTACTTACAGAACTTAAAAAACAAGCTAAGCAAGCGAATATGCCTGGTTTTAGACCGGGTAAAGTACCTATTAGCGTAGTCAGAAAAATGGTGGGGATGTCCGTGCTTATGGATGAGTTAGGAAAAAAGCTAAACGCTGAGCTAACTCAATACATTCAAGAAGAGAAGCTACAGATACTAGGGGAACCCCTACCAGTAGATGATAAAACCTCCGATGATTTCGATGTAAACTGTGATACTGCTCTGGATTTTACCTACGAGGTGGGATTGGCGCCAGAGTTTGAGGTGAACCTGAGTCCCAAGAAAAAGGATATTCCCCCCTTGTACCAAATAGAAGTAGATGATAAGGCTATTGACGCTGAGATAAAGCAGTACCAGGAGCGACTATCTGATGTGGAGGAAGTGGAAGAAGCGGGAAAAGGAGATACCATTTATGGGAGAATTCAGGAGGTAAGTGAAGATGGTAGTATAGAAGAAGAAGCCTTTGATAAGATGGTGGTCTTAAACCCTGAAAGAGTAGGGGAGCAAGGGCCATTTTTTGAAACGGTGATTGGAAAAAAAATAGAAGATACCTTTCCCCTCAAGTTGGAAGACATCAATCCATCTGTTGAGAAAATTGCAGAAGTCACCTTCGTGGAGGAGGAAGAGCTAAGAGGGTTGGATGGGAAGGAGTTACAGTTTGTGCTCAAAAAAATCCAGCGTACGGCTCCAGCTAAATTGACACCTGACTTTTTTAAGCGGGTCATGGACATAAACTCAGGGAAAATGCCCGAGCAGGCTGAGGAAGAAGGAGAAGAGCCAGAAGTAACAGAGGCTGAATTTAGAGAAAGTGTGAAAGAGCAGCTGGCCAAGCAGCAAGAAAACCAGGGTAAGCAATACTTCTATCAGAAAATAAGTGAGAATCTTCAAGATCTGAATAAGGTAGAATTACCGGATGAGTTTTTGAAAAAATGGCTTAGTATTTCTAATAAGGGAAAAGTAACGGAGGAACAGATTGAAGAGCAGTACGGAGACTTCGAGACTTCTCTTAGGTGGTCTCTCGTCCTGGGAAAACTGGAGGAAGCACATCCGGAGCTAGGCGTGGAAAGAGAGGACCTGGAAGAAGAGATTAGAAGGCTATCCAAAGAATATAGTACAAAAGAGGGAGAAGAAAATGCTGAGCTGGCTGAGCAATATTTCCAGTATTTCATGCAGAACCAGGAACTGTTAGAAATGCAGTTTGGAAGAATTAGACAGGAGAGACAAACAGACTTTTTTCTCAATACATTTGAGCCTAAGGAAAAGAAAATTTCCCTGACTAAGTTCCAGGAAATGATAGAAAAGGAAAAGGCCGACAAGTAGGCTAATTCCACTTATATTCATAAAAAAAGCGCCGAAACTTCGGCGCTTTTTTTTATGAATATATCTATTCTTCTACAAGAAGGAAGGAAATCCAATGGGATCTACCTCATTCATGATGTTGTAAGCCATTTCATACACATGCTCCACCTGGGGTTTAGACCAGTAATCACCGTCAGTTCCGTATGCACATCTATGGTCTTTGGCCGTAAGGGTGTGAGGAGCAGAGTCCAGGTATCTGTACCCGTCTTGTTCTTCCAGTACTTGCTGCATCATATAGGCTGAGGCCCCGCCTGGTACGTCCTCATCCATAAAGATAATTCGGTTGGTCTTTTTCAGTGATTCTACTATGCTGTGATTAACATCAAAGGGTAATAATGTTTGTACATCTATGACCTCCAGGAATATTCCTACTTTTTCTAGCTGATTAGCAGCCGTCAAAGCTATGGGGATACAAGCTCCATAAGTGATAAGCGTAATGTCTTTCCCTGGTCTTAGCACTTCCGGCTCACCTAAAGCTACCCGGAAGGTGCCTAGGTTAGTGGGAAGCTGTTCTTTCTGCCGATAAGCATTTAATACCTCAATCACTAAGCCTGGTTCATCCCCTTGCAGGAGAGTCTCATACATACCTACCGCCTGGGTCATATTTCTGGGTACACATACATGCATCCCACGCAAGGAATTGATAATCATGCCTAAGGGAGATCCTGCATGCCAAATACCTTCTAGTCTATGTCCTCTGGTTCTGATGATGACAGGGGCTTTTTGGCCACCAGCCGTACGGTAAGATAGGGTAGCTAAATCATCTGATAACGTCTGTATAGCATAAATCAGATAGTCTAAATACTGGATTTCAGCAATGGGTCTTAGTCCTCTCAGCGCCATCCCTATGGCCTGACCTACAATAGTTTGCTCTCTGATACCTGTGTCAAAAATTCTTTCTATCCCGAATTTCTTCTGCAGACCTGCAAATCCCTGATTCACATCTCCCAGGTGACCCATATCTTCCCCAAAGGCTATAAGCCTGGGTTCTCTCTCAAATGTGTAATCAAAGTAGGCATTGATAATTTCGAACCCATTTAGCGGGGAAGACTCATCATAGGTAGGCTTAATAGAATGTTGAAGCTGAGGAGAATCAGCTGTATCATTCATCAGGTAGGTATCATACAGCTCTTCCATTCTCTGGTGCTGCTGCTGACGCCATATTCTCAACTTTCTGACTGAGGCCAGATGGGATTTAGGCTGAGTGATGAGGAGGGCTTTATAAGCAGCTTCCATGTATACACGCCTATTAACATCTCCACTTCTTCGGGCTTGGTCTATGATTTTTTGCAGAGTTGCTACTTCTGTTGCATCTACCTTAAGATTCTCAATGAGAGACATGCAAGTTTCAAACTCCTCCTGTATGGGCTTCTGGTATTCTTTCCAGGCTTCCGTCTTTAGCTTGCGTACCTCCTTCTTATCTTCATCTTCCCATTTCTGTAACTCTTCCTCTGTAGCGTATCCTTCTCTAATGATCCAGTTACGCATCTTTTTCAGGCAGTCATTCTCTTTCTCCCACTTAAGTCTTTCATCTGTTTTATATCTTTCATGGCTTCCTGAAGTAGAATGTCCCTGAGGCTGTGTAAGTCCATGCACATGAATGACTGAGGGAACGTGCTCTCTTCTGGCCAGGTCTGTGGCATACCGGTATACTTCGCACAGTTTTACATAATCTCCTCCGTCTACGCTAAAGACTTCTAACCCGGGACCTCCTTCTTCTCGCTGAAATCCTGACAATACCTCAGATAAGTTAGCCTTGGTAATCTGATATTTATTAGGAACTGATATACCAAACCCGTCATCCCAGATGGACATCACCATGGGGATTTGGAGGACGCCAGCAGCATTGATAGCTTCCCAAAAGTGCCCTTCTGCGCAGGATCCATTACCTATGGTTCCGAAAGCCACTTCATTTCCGCCTATAGAGAAGTCAGTCATATGGCTTAGCTCTTCTACACTTCTGTAAACGGAAGAAGCCTGAGCTAATCCTACTAGCCTGGGCATCTGTGAGGCAGTGGAAGATCCGTCAGCGCTGGTGAGATGGCGATCAGTCTGCTTGAACCAGTTTCCTTGTTCATCTAGCAGCCTTGTGGCCATATGAGTGTTCATTTGTCTGCCCGCAGAATGAGGATCTGCGGTAACATCTGCGTGGGCATATAGCTGAGCAAAGAAGGATTTTATATCTACAAGACCTAGCTTGAATCCCAGGGTTTGATCTCTGTAATATCCGGACCTGAAATCTCCCGGCTTAAAGACCTTAGCTAAGGCTAGCTGTGCTACCTCTTTTCCATCTCCAAAAATTCCGAACTTAGCTTTTCCCGTAAGCACTTCTCTTCTTCCAAGAATACTTACCGTTCTACTCTGATAGGCTAACCTGTAATCCTGTACTACTTCTTCTTTTGTTAAAAAACTTACCCTTTTCGATAGTGTTTCCTCTAGGGGGGTATTCATTGCATACAACATTTGGCTCCGAAATATAGGGATATTTGTTCCCGCCTTCAACCTATAACTAATATATAATGCTAATAGTTAGCTTACTAACTAATTGGGCTAAACAGTTTTCATTTGTTTATGAAGTAAAATCAAAGCTTTAATCCCATGCTTAAGTATCTACTTTTGCAAGAAGTATGTTAAAAAATAAAATATATTTCATATAGCCTTTTCCTATTAAGTGAGAATGAGGGAATGAAAGTGGTTAGGAGAAAAGAAAATCATCTCCTAGTTACAGAAAAAATACTTGAAATTTCTTACCCTTTCAATATCTACTTTTTTCTCCTTCTTGTGTTTCCGGGTCTACTCAGCCACAAGTTCATTCTCAAGTTAAAAAATGGCCTGAATAAGACTTTTACTTCTTCTAATACTTCTTGTCTGAAATTGGCACTAATAGAAGTGAGTTCATCTATCTCTTTAAACTGGAAATCCTGGTATTGAATCTGCCACCAAATAGATACATCCAGGCTAGCTGGCACTCTTTTTTT
Source organism: Bacteroidota bacterium (assembly GCA_039026975.1). Classification (GTDB taxonomy): domain Bacteria; phylum Bacteroidota; class Bacteroidia; order J057; family J057; genus JBCBKZ01. The sequence continues at coordinate 12,998 of JBCCLI010000020.1, forward strand.
CAATTGAAAACCGGTAAAAGCACCAGTTTGGAGGCTTCTGCTTTTCAGATTAATAGGGACAAGGAAGTTTTCCAGATTTGTCATGGAGGTATTAAACTTCCGGGTCTGGCTTACGTGTTTATACCCACCCTGGAAGGTGAGCCTTAAAGAATTATTCTGGAGGACATGCCAGGAATTAATTAAGGAGGTAATGTAGGTAATGGTGGTATCCAGTGGAGTTTCAGAAAAGGCTTGCCAGTCAAGAAAAGATAAATGAACTTCCCGCCTGTATAGAGAAAGGGCTACATCCCACTGTTTTTTAGGTCTGTAAGTTACATCCAGAAAGCTCTCCAGGTTTCTGGTAGACCTGTCCGTACGGTTGATATCCTCAAAGTCTTTGACATTATAAGTAACGTAGATATACTGTTTCCCCTCCATCGTTAGATTATCCAGGATGTTCCACTTGTACCTAAAATTAAGCCGCAGGTTTCTTTGGATATAATTATCCTGACTTCTTTCCTGAAAAAGGAAAGAATACCTTCTCACACTTCCAGTAATCTTATACTGGGTAAGGAAATTCCTACTCCAGTTGGTTTTCCACTCTACTGCCAGACTATAATTCAGTTCATCATGGTCATCAAAATTAGAGGCAGAAGGAGTATCAAACTGTACATATTGGTTAGTTCCCGTGAGGGTAAGCTGGTTTCTGGGGTTAAGCTGTAACTGCGCAAATAGATCCCATTGGATGAGTTCTCGTTGAAAATCTTTCTGCTCCTCCCTGAGTAATAGCCGCTCAAATTCAGTGGGACGGAGGGTCATGGAGTTTTCCAGTTGGTACTGCCGATCCAGTTGTTGGAAGGAGAAGGAGAGGTAGCCCATCCACTTTTTGCTAGCTATGGATAGCTTTTGGCTGGTTTGGAACTCTATATGGTCGAAGGATAAATTGTTGAATTCAGCTTCTGGCCCTTCCAATAGCTTATAGTCAAATTTTCTTCTGGTGATAGACAGCCTATTATCAGAATCCCAATACCATCCGGGCCTAAGTTGATAGCGAAAAGTGATATTAGGTCGGATGGTATCTGATTGGATTTGCTCTATGGAGGAGGATTTATAATCATTTATCTCGTTAGAGCCGATGCTTATCCCTAGTTCAGCATCTGTATAATCGCCTATGGTTTTACTCCATTCTGATCGGATGACTATGTTTCTCTGAAAGCGAGGGTCTATAAACTTGAGTCTTCCGTATATACTGGTCCGCATTTTCAGGCCGTCCGGCCAGGCGTAGGAGCCGCTAGCTATGAAGGCGGGAGAAAAGCCCTGGTCCAAAATACCTGATCTCACATCCCAGCTATATCCTATGAGGGGGGTAAGGCTAATATTTTTTAGGGGCTTATAAGTAAGGCCTCCATAGAGGTTGTAACGTTGGTTCTGACCATTGACAAATTGGTCAGTAGTTATCCATGAAGTTGCTTCCCACTTATCGCTTAATCTGTAATACTGCCAGAGTCGGGTCCTAATGTAAAATTGGACAAAGCGATCTCTTTCCCTGATGCTGTTGTAAAGGTTATCATGGTGAAAAACCAGGTCAAAGCGATACTTCCCTACCTCTTTTTGGTAATCTATATCCAGAGCTGTACTGTAGGTGAAATTATTCTGTCTCTTGACTACTAACCTCAAATCTGGTTGCTGGGCATAGACATTGGATAAGAGAAAAATTCCCATGATCCAAAGGCATATGTTTGTACGACCAGGCATTGCTCCCCAAGTTAGGCTTTTTAGGCTGTTTAATTAGGGTAAAATCTGAGGAGACTAATTCATGGACTTTATACTTATGCTGGATAATTTTTTAGTAGTTTCGGCCTATAAAAGTGGAAAGATGGACCAACAAGCACTACAGCAATCATTTCTCAAACTAGTAGAGGTAGTCTCAGAGTTACGGGAAAAGTGTCCTTGGGATAGGGAACAGACCATAGAAAGTATCAGACATCTGACCATAGAAGAAACCTATGAACTGACAGATGCCATCATCAGGAAAGACTTTCTGGATATGAAAGAGGAGTTGGGAGATGTATTGCTGCATGTCTTATTCTATTCTCAAATTACTAGTGAAGGAAATATCTTCAACATACATGAGGTCATAGATACCCTCACGGAAAAACTTATTAGAAGACATCCGCATGTATATGGGGATTTACAGGAGGCAGATCAAGAAAGGGTGAAATTAAAATGGGAAGAAATAAAAGCCCAGGAAAAGGCGGAACGGGTCCAGCAAGGGGGAAAAGTGAAAGAATCAGCTTTAGATGGTGTGCCAGACCAGCTACCCGCTCTTATTAAGGCCCAGAGAATGCAGGAGAAGGCAGCTAGTAGAGGCTTTGACTGGAATGATCCAGCGGGAGCTAGGGCTAAATTTATGGAAGAACTAGCTGAGTTTGATGAAGCAGAAACAGAAGAAGAGAAAGAAAAAGAAATGGGAGACTTGCTATTTTCGCTGATTAATTATTGCCGGCTAAGTGGTATAAATGCTGATGATGCACTTTCCTACACTAATAAGAAGTTCAAAAATAGATTTCAATACATGGAGGGGGTGATTCAGGAAGAAGGGAAAAAAATGAAATCATATTCCTTGGAAGCATTGGAAGCATTGTGGCAGGAAGCCAAGGGACTTGAAAAGTGATGTGAGTACATATGAAAAAATACTTTTACAGAGATAAAACAGTAGGCATAGTAGGGGGAGGACAGCTAGGGAAAATGCTCATCCAATCTGCTATAGATTATAATGTTCCCATCCACATATTAGATCCTGGTGAGCAGGCGCCCTGTAGACATCTCTCCCACCAGTTTGTAAAAGGGGCATTGACGGACTTTGAAGCGGTCTATAATTTTGGTCAGGCTTGTGATGTATTAACCATAGAAATAGAGCATGTCAATACAGATGCTTTGGCCAAGCTTAAGGAAGAAGGTAAGGAGGTATATCCTTCTCCGGATATTATCAGCATGATCCAGGATAAGCGCTCCCAGAAAATGTTTCTTCGTGAGCATCATTTTCCTACTGCTCCTTTCATCTTAGTAAATGGTAGAGCTGAAATCCTTTCAAATATTCCTGATTTCCCGGTGGTTTTTAAAACGGGTAAAGGCGGTTATGATGGTAAAGGCGTCTTTGTACTTGAAAGAGTGGAGGACGTAGAGAAATTACCAGAAATTCCTGGATTACTGGAAACTTACATCCCCTTTGAAAAAGAACTGGCTGTTATTGTGTGTAGGAACGTTTCAGGGGCCATTAAGATCTATCCTGTCGTAGAAATGGTATTCCATCCTGAGTATAATTTAGTTGAGTATTTGTTTTCTCCAGCTGAAATAAGTGGGGATGCGGTAAGGATTATTGAAGAATTAGCTAAAGACCTGGTAGCTACTTTGGAGTATGTAGGGGTACTCGCTATAGAGCTCTTTCTCAGTAGTGAGGGAGAAATCCTTATTAATGAAATGGCGCCCCGCCCTCATAACTCTGGGCACCATACTATTAGGTCCTGTCCTACCTCCCAGTTTGAACAGCATATAAGAGCCATCTTAGATCTTCCCCTGGGGGATACTCGCCTATTAAGTCCTGCAGCCATGGTGAATATTTTAGGGGCAGAAGGGCATACTGGAACAGCTATCTATGAAGGCATTGAAGAGGTGCTTGCCATGGAGGGCGTATATCCCTTTATATACGGGAAAGCTGAAACACGGCCCTTTAGGAAAATGGGCCATATGACCATTATAGGAGAGAGTCAAAAGGAGGTGGAACATAAGATTCAGGCTGTTAAACGGGCCATCACTGTAAAAGCATATTAAACTATGGGTACTGAAAAGCCACTGGTAGGAATTATCATGGGAAGTAAATCAGATTTACCCGTGATGGAAGGGGCAGCAGAGATGCTGGATTACTTCCAGATTCCCTATGAGTTAACCATAATTTCTGCTCATAGAACGCCAGAACGCATGTTTTCCTACGCAAAAGAAGCCAGAGAGAGAGGGATTAAGGTGATTATAGCAGGAGCAGGAGGTGCTGCGCACTTACCTGGAATGGTAGCCTCTCTCACCAGCCTGGCAGTCATAGGTGTTCCCATTAAATCATCCAACTCTATAGATGGATGGGACTCAGTCTTATCTATCCTACAGATGCCCTCAGGCGTACCAGTAGCTACCGTAGCATTAAATGGAGCTAAAAATGCAGGCATATTAGCAGCCCAAATTATAGGAACTTCCTCAGAAAGGGTAGCAAATAGACTTAATTCTTACAAGCAGAGTTTGAAAGAAAAAGTAGCAGAGATGGTTGAAGAAGTAGAAGAAATCCGGAGAGACTCAGCCTCCTAAAAAAAACTATTTGATTTCTTTACCCATTACGCTTGTAATATTCTGTATAAAATGTGTATCAGAAAGTCATTTTTGTAGCTAATAAAACCCAGTGTAAGCAGTATTTTTTTACCCCTCCTCCTTAAAAGTGTCCGTTCAAACAGAATAAACATAATATTTTCTTTTCTCATATCATTTTACACCTAAATGACCGTTCATTTAACAGGGAATTTATCTTGAATTGGTTTTTGGAGATTATTCACATTAAAAATCCCTGAATTTGAAGTATCTACGTTTCAAAAATTATTGTACACATTATGACAATTAGCATTAATCGGCTACGAGCTCTTATGCCAGCGAGATTAATACTGTGTGCCCTCTTGCTATGGACTATCTTACCTACGTCCGCACAGAATTGGCAGAATCTTGGACCTTATACTGGATCAGCACCTTGCGAAACACATGAAGCCGCTTTTGTAGAGGTAAATGGAAAGGGATATTTATTCCCTGGACGAGAAAGCGGAAGTTGTAACATCACTATTTTTGACCCTTCTGACAATACCTGGACGGAGGGACCTGAAATGACCAGGCAAATTCACCACGTGCAACCTGTAGTGATAGGCACTAAAATCTATTTAATCGGAGGATTCGAAGGCGGATTTCCTGATGAAACGCCAGTAGACTCCGTCTATATTTTTGAAACTGCTAATAACACCTGGTCAGCTGGACCTGAAATTCCAGTTGCAAGAAGGAGGGGTTCTGCTGGTGCAGTGCTATACAATGGGAAAATTTATGTAGTCTGTGGAATCCAAAACGGCCATGAAGATGGTCATGTAGCTTGGCTGGATGAATTTGATCCTACCACAGGTACTTTTACTACTCTTTCTGATGCCCCTCAAGCTAGAGATCATTTCCAAGCCGCAGTTATAGGAGATGAGCTTGTAGTAATAGCGGGAAGGCGTACCAACGCAAATGGGCCAAATGGTATCCATCAGGATCCAGTGGTGGATGTAGAGAAATATAACTTTACCTCCGGTACTTGGTCTCAATTAGGGGATGCGAGTGATATGCCCCTAGAAAGAGCTGGGACTTTTGTAGTGGTAACTGGAGATAGCGTCATAGTAATGGGGGGCGAAAGCCGTAACCAGAAGGTAGCTCACTCCGAGGTAGCTGCATTCAGAACTTCCTCTGATACATGGGCAGAAATGGATTCCATGAGCGCAGGAAGACACGGCACCGGGGCATTTCTTTTAGACAATGTGATTTACACGGCAGCTGGCGCTCGTGAAAGAGGAAGTACGCTCTTAGAACTAACAAGTGCTAGTTTTGCAGAATCATATGTTATTCCTACCGCACCACAAAATCAACCGCCAACAGCTGCTTTTTCAGTAAGTGCCAGCTCAGGAACAGCTCCATTAACTGTCAATTTTGATGCTTCCGCTTCTTCTGATAGTGATGGAACTATTGCTGCTTACATCTGGGATTTTGGGACAGGAGATTCCGCTACGGGGGTTACTACTTCTTTTACTTACACCACAGCAGGCACCTATAATGCTGTATTGGCGGTAGTAGATGATGCCAGTGATACTTCTCGTACTACCCAAACTATCACTGTACAGGAAGTAGTGATAGGAACTGACGTATGGCTGGAAGCAGAGTGCGGGACTGTGGGACAAAATTGGAGAATAGTACAGGATGTGTCAGCCTCTGACCAAAAGTATGTAGTCTTCCCTGACGGAAGGAGCCTAAATGAAGCTCCTACTGATGAAGTAGACATCATTACATATACTTTCCAGGTGTCTGAAGGAGCTACATATAAAATATTTGCCAGAGCACTTATCCCTAACTCTGATGATGATTCTTTTTGGTTTAAAATTGATGATACGGATTGGGTTAAGTGGAACAGAGCCACACCAGGGACTGTGTTTGACTGGTATGAAGTAACCAATGACGACTTAAGTAATGATCCACCAGTTACCTATAGTCTTTCTGAAGGATCACATACACTTTCTATTTCATACCGTGAGGATGGTGCCCTGTTAGATAAGATTTATATCACTAAAGACGGAACCCTTCCTACAGGTGCTGGAGGTACAGCTAATAACTGTACAACCCCAGCTAACCTAAATCCGTTAGCTGCTTTCACCCTTAATCCTTCAACAGGAACAGCTCCATTAGATATAACCTTAGATGCATCCAACTCATCTGATCTGGATGGTACTATAGTGAAGTATAAGTGGGAGTTTGGAGATGGAGAATCTGACTCTTCTGGTCAGATAGTAGAGCATCTATACTTTTTAGGGCAGGAGTACACTACTACTTTAACTGTAACAGATGATGGAGGGAGAATAGGTATACAAACCTTTACCTTTACGCTGGCCGAACCTGATAATTATCCACCCAGAGCTGAGGTAACTACTTCTATACTGGAAGGTCCCGCTCCATTAACAGTAGATTTTGATGCAAGTAACTCAGAGGATATAGACGGTAACATAACCAGCTATGACTGGGAGTTTGGAGATGGAACGGATGATAATGGAGCTACTGTTAGCCATACGTATACCACTTCAGGGATTTATACAGCCACTGTGACCATCACTGATAATGATGATGCGGAAACTGTTGAAACCTTCACTGTGAGAGTAAATGCCTTACCTGTAGCTAGCTTCACGGTAAATCCTACTACGCCTGTAACCAGCCTGGTAACCCAGTTTGATGCGAGTGCTACGGTGGATCCGGATGGAGTAGTGGTAAGCCATACATGGGATTTTGGGGATGGAGGTACTGCTACAGGTGAGATTGTAGAATATACCTATACTTCCTTTGGAACATTTGATGTACAACTTATTGCGGTAGATGATGCAGGATCTGCGGACACTGCCGTAGTATCAGTAACCGTTAATGGCAAGCCCACTTCAGCATTCACCCTGAATCCTACAAGCGGTCAGGCTCCCCTGCAAGTGAGCGTAGATGGCAGCACCTCTGCAGACGCAGATGGTACCATTGTAAGCTATGCATGGGACTTTGGAGATGGTGAAACAGCTACAGGAGTATCAGCAAGTAACTTATTTGATGAGGAAGGGACCTTTATAGTTTCCCTTATAGTATCAGATAATTTAGGGGCAACAGATACTTCTACTACTACCATCACCATTAGTGCAGCACCTAATATAGCGCCTACAGCAGCTTTTTCTGTAACGCCAGATACGGGTGCAGCGCCTATCACCATTACCTTTAATGCCACCTCTTCCACTGACTCAGATGGAACTGTAGCTTCCTATGACTGGGATTTCGGGGATGGGAATACAGGAACAGGACAGATAACCACACATTCCTATGCAAATGGGGGGACTCTTACCGTCCAGCTGGTGATAACAGATGATGATGGAGCCACAGATACGGCTACCTTCACCCTGACCTTGACCCAGTCTCCTAACGAGTTACCTACTGCCAGCTTTACTGCAAATAATCAGTTGGATACTCTTCAGGGATCAGCTCCATTTAATGTACTCTTTAACGCAAGTAGTTCAGCAGATCCTGACGGAAGCATTGCTTCTTACCTATGGGATTTTGGAGATGATACAGAAGGTTCAGGAATTCTGGTTCAGCATCAGTATGCTAATCAAGGTACTTTCCTGGCTATACTGACAGTGACAGATAACAGAGGTCAGACTGCCACAGACACTTTAGTAGTGGTGGTGAGTGGTACCGTAGGGATAGCAGATGACTTGACAACGCTGGATGTCTTCTATCCAAATCCATTGACTGATAGTCGTGAGTTAACTATAGGGTATAGCCTTAAGAAAGCAGGTAGAGTGACGTATGAGATCAGAAACTACCTAGGTCAGCAAGTATGGACCACTCAGAGAATGGTAGGTGCCGGTAATATTCAGGAAGTATTTGACCTTCCAAGAATAGCCCCGGGTGCATATATATTTATTCTGAGGGCGCCAGAGGGGAATAAAGGACAGAAGTTTCTGGTAGCAGAATAAGGAAATGCTCGTGCATGTCGGGAAATAAATGCTTCATCTGTGTATATTTCCCTCATGCACGCAGATAATACAGCCAACATCTGGGTACTTATACCCACTTATAATGAAGCAGCTGTCATCCGTTCTACGGTAATGGATGTCCTAAGCTACGGGTATAAGGTAATCCTGATAGATGATGGGTCTACAGATAATACTCGGGAGTCCTTACAAGGGCTCCCGATTACTTTTTTACACCATAAAACTAACCTAGGTCAGGGAGCAGCCTTAGAAACAGGTATGGCCTTCGCCAGAAAATATAAGCCAGAAGTGATCGTCCACTTTGATGCAGATGGTCAACACCAAGCCGCAGATATACCCCCTCTGGTAGCTCCTATTCTCCAGGGAGAAGCAGAGGTAGTACAAGGGTCCCGCTTCTTAAGCTACCCCCCTGCAGGACCCCTTTCTATGGCTCGTAAAGTTCTCCTAAGACTAGCAGTCATTTTCCATGCCCTTCTAACCGGTATTTGGCTGAGTGATGCCCACAACGGCTTACGTGCCTTACATAAGACTGCCTACCAAAAGATTCATTTCTCCCTGCCGGGAATGGGACATGCGACAGAGTTTTTAATGGAAGTGAAGAAACACGGACTCAGTATTAGGGAAGTCCCTGTAAGGGTGGCTTACACGCCCTATTCCCTTCAGAAAGGCCAGCAGCTACTGAATGCTTTCCACATTCTTCAAGAAGTATTGCTAAAGAGAGGTCTATCATGAAGCTCATGCAGCTCTTAGCTGTCCAGGAATGATGGCCTGACTAGCTGTCATTGGAAGAGATAGAAAATCCTTTAGTTTGAAAAAGCATACTTACAGGCAGTGTAAAGCCCCTTAGCAGCCTGATCATAATTGAAATAATCCTTAGTACCTACTCCGTTTTGGGAAAAGGTTTTCCATAGGCTTGCATCATTTAGTAACTGCTCACAGTGCCTAACCCATTCATCAGGGTTAGTGTCCAGAATAAAGCCATTCTTATTATGTAGGACCAGGTCATCTTTACAGCCTGCATAAGGGGTAGAGATCACGGGTGTACCACTGATAAGAGCCTCATTAGCTACCAAGCCCCAGGCATCATGGGCGGTGGTAAATAGCATAATTTTAGACTTTGCGTAGTAGGTAGGTAATTGATCAGGTTGGACAAAGCCCGGATAATCATAGGTCAGATTTGCCGTGTCTAATGCGGAGAGAAACTCTTCTTTTAAGGGCCCACTACCTATAATTAGCAGCCGCAAGTCAGGTTTCTTTTCGGCTAGTTTGCTAGCTACTTTGGTAAAAAAGAAAGGAAGCTTCAGTTCGTGAAACCTCCCTATAAACATGAGGTCATAGGGGCGCTCTGCCAGTGGAAAATTATGTGTGTAAAGGGTATCATCAGCACATAACTGGCTATCAAACAATCTTTCCTCGGCTATGCCATAGCTTCTGTACAGGTCGGCAGTATGTTTTCCAGGACCTACGAAGGCATGGGTATGCTTGAAAACCATTTTTCTCACTGCCGTGTGCAGCTTACTCAGTTTACTTTGTAAGTACAGCCAGTCATCAAAAAGGATAATGTGTTTTCTCTTATGAATGACAGAGAATAACCAGCTCATCAGGTAGGTGGGATTAAATCCCTGGGTGATGATGATATCAGGGTCTATTCTTTTTAGGTTATTCCAAACATCTGGATTAAAGTGGATGTAATTGATTCCATCTCCTTTCTTGAGAAAGCGTTCTTTCAAAAAAATGTGATTTTGGGGAAATCTGTTTAAAGACCAGTCTCTATTAGGTTCGCGGTAGGTACTGTAGAGGACATGAACCTCATCCTGTTGAAAATCAGAAAGTCGAGCAAAAACGGGATCTCTATATGGAGTGGGGGCTACCGTAATTACGGCTATTCTCATAGGAAGTAATGGTTTCAAGAAATAAATCTCGTAAGGAAACCAGACCTTTCCTTCACGAGCTGATAAACATTCTTACGGGTGATCAAATTTGATTATTTTTTGAAGGCTTTGTAATGCTTTTCATCTGCTAATGCCAACATAGCTTTATCTCCAGATGAATTTCCATAGGCTATGACAGGCTCATACTGGCTGATATCCACCATTTCCTTAATTCGTTTTACCTTTTCTTTTCCATTACAGTTAGGGGTAGCAAATGAGCCTTCATAAATCCCTGCATTATACTGCAGCCTGGTTCCAATACATTCGATGTCATAGTAATCGCAGAATGGCTTCACCCAAACATCCAGAGAAGCTGAGACTACTATAATCCTTGCCTCATCATCCAGGTAGGCTTTTAACTGTTTCATAGCATCTTCATAGGTAATGAAGTGAATGACTTTATGGAAGTATAGTTTCCCCGCATCAAAAAGATCCTCTCTTGTCCATCCCTTATAAAAGTGGTTCAGCAATTTCTGTTTTGCCATGGAACGGGGGTACAGTCTTAACCATGCGAGGAAAAGAATGTGAACATTCAGAATTAACCCACCTATAAATCTATCTTTGCCATGGGTAAATCTAAAAAACTCGAACAAAGTATCTTTTTGGGTAATGGTACCATCAAAGTCAAATAGCACCAGTTTCATAGCATTTAATTCTTGACAGGGTGAGAATAAAGCCTTGTTTACTCTTTGATCATGGTTAAAGGCTACTAGTTACAAAAAGCCTACGGAAGGTCAGAAGCCCTACCCGTTTTTCCGCTAAATTACAGGCTTTCATTCGGAAAGGGTACAAGCTAACTCCCACATGTAGTATTTTCTACTTCAAACCAAGACTTGGGGAAATTAACTCTCTTTTCCTAAAGAATAAAGAACGGAGGGATAGTTATATATGACTTAATAGGCATTATCTTCCCCTTTGAATACATTTAAGATGGTTTGAATGATAATCTTAATATCCAACCAAAAGCTCCAGTTTTCTATATACCAGTGATCATATTCTACTCTCTTTTCCATCAGATAAGGATCTGAGGTTTCACCTCTATAGCCATTAATCTGGGCGTGTCCTGTAATGCCAGGAGTGATGAAATATCTGTAGAGGTACTTCTCTATTTGAGGGGCATATTCATCATTCAATGGGATGGGGTGGGGGCGAGGCCCTACCACAGACATATGTCCCAGGAATACATTGATAAACTGAGGGAGCTCATCGAGGCTAGTCTTACGTAGAAACTTCCCAATTTTTGTAATTCTTGGGTCATCTTTTGTGGCTTGCTTGTACTTAGCCTCAGGTGGCTGCACGTACATGGTCCTGAACTTGTATACCAGGAACTCCTTATTTTTTCTACCTGACCTTTTCTGCTTGAAAAAAACAGGCCCTTTAGACTCTAACTTTATAAGAATTCCCACTACAAATATCACTGGAAGTACCACAAAAATGAGAGAAAAGGTAGAAAATGTAAAATCGAATGCCCGCTTGGAAAGCCTGCTTAACATAGGCTTTAGCGGCTGTTTTTTAAGTGTGATAATGGGAGTAGACCCATAGAAGTCCACAGTGATATCTTCCCCTTCTAACACTTCTAATTCAGGAGAGTCTTTTAAATAAATATACCTGTTTTCGCTTTTCTCAAGAACCTTCACATCTTTCACTATCTTAAAATAGATGTAGTGGTTATCTGCAAAGTCTATTAAGTCTTCCAGAATAGTAGTGTTCTGCACAGGAAGCGCAAAGTAAATTTCGCTTATATCATTCTCCAGACAAAAGGCTTTAAAACGGTAGATCTGCTCATCATCAAAATATCCGTCTCCCGCATAGGCTATTTCATTAAAATCGTCATACCTAAGGGCTGAAATACGTACATCAGAAAAGAAAGAGATAAGATCATCTACAGTACCCCCACCGCCTACTACCACTACTCGAAAGTTTCTATGAAGTAAGCGTCTGTATTTATATCCCAGGATGAGGAGAAAGCGGATGAAAAAAATACTTACCCCCGCATATATGGTTGCAAATAGGATAAACTTATCAGAAAAGGAGTATTGGGTTAAGTAAAAGGCGTAAAGGAGAGTGAATACTACCTGTGCCACCAGGGTGTAAGGGAACCTGTTAATGAGAACCTCAAAGCTGAAAATAAACTCCTGCTTGTAGAGATTATTAAAACCAGCCAGACAAACCCATAGTAAACTGAATATGATAAAGAATGATAGATAGTGGTCTTCATTGACCTGCTCCATTCCAAAAATAACCCAATATGATAGTTTGCAGGAAAGGTAGGCGAGCAAAAAGTCCGTGATAATAGCCAGTAGCTTATAAGCTGAATGGTTGTACGTATGCCGCTCCATATGTTAACTGGTATGCTAAGTATAAATGCTGAGATAAATCCTTGCGATAATTAGTAGAGTACCCTCCTGTTATCTCATAATCATGATTTCCCAAATCCTAAATACTGTCAATTTCCCTAAAATAAAACAGTCAATAAGCTAGATTCTTATAGTGTTATATTAAATATACATTTTAAATAATTAAACTATAAAATCTTCTAATTATTGAAAAATAATAAACATGTGATACCAATATCATGGAATTTGCATGGTTAATCGAGTTTCAATAGATATATAGCAGTAAGATTAACCCGAATGGCTATTAATTACCCCCAAACGGTAAAGGCTAAAACAGGAACATCTCGTTTTTTTTAAAAGTTAATTTTTGTGTGACTTCTTTACCCTTGAATTATCTCAAAAATGGATTTAATGAGCAATAAATCTTAAAATTTCTAGGTTAGAAGAGGTAAGAAATATCAGAACAATAAATAGTTAATCCACTAGTTAGAAAGAAAGTATATGAATAAATCCCTGTTTATTTTATTTATAGCTTTGCTTTTTATGGCTTCATGTATTACCAATCGTGAAACGATAAATTTTCAAGAAAATCCATTTTCCAAAGATTCAATCATAACATATTTGAATGACAAGGCTGTATATTTGCTACAACCCGGTGATGTTTTGTCAGTTCAGGTAAAAAGTGTTGATGTAAAAGATTCAGAGTTATTTAATTTACAGACTGATAACTCTATGATGAACATAAATCCTGGTGCACTGTATTTAAGTGGTTTTTCCATAAGTGATTCAGGCTATATTTTTATTCCCATAGCTGGAGGAGTGAAAGTGGCAGGGCTCTCTGTAGAAGAAGCCCGGCAGAAGATTCAAGATGAGATTGATAATTATACCGCCCGAGCCTATGTGATAGTAAGTCTCGTAAGTTTTAAAGTGTCTGTGATAGGAGAGGTAGATAAGCCTGGATACTATTATGTATATAATGATAGGCTTACGCTTTTAGAAGCACTCGCCCTCTCAGGAGACTTTAAGGAGTTTGCGGATAGAAGGAGACTAACCCTCGTTCGCCAGCATGATGAAGGTTCTGATGTGGTATTACTGGATATAACTGATCCTAACATCATTCAGTCCCCCTTCTTTTACCTTGAGCCAAATGATATGATTTACGTACCACAGCTGCAGATGAAAAATTCACGGTCAAACCTATTTAATGTTAATACGGTGGTAGGAGCAGTGTCTACTGCTTTAACCATTCTCTTATTGATCAGAAATAACTAACAGAGCATCACTAACCATGAAACAATCAACATTTGACTATATACCTGTCCAGGTTCTACTGGCCAGATTGCTTTCAAAGTGGTACTGGTTTGCTATTTCGCTAGTCCTTTTTATTGGGCTAGCTAAGGTCTATTTAATGACTAAAGATGATATCTATGAGGTGAAGGCTACCCTCCTGCTGGATGAGAAAAAAGGCTTAGAAGAGCTCAATGGAAGTGATAACTTCATGAAAGAGTTGGGGCTGTTTGAACAGAGATCAGAGCTTCAGGATGAAATCGGGATTCTCACCTCCTACTCTTTAGTAGAACAAGCCGTACGCCCTCTCAATCAGGGTATTAGCTATTTCAAACAGGGTAAGGTTAAATCACGTCAGGTGTTTAATAATCTACCTTTTCTGGTATTAGTGGATTCTAGCCATTACCAGTTGATCAACCTGACCATAAATGTAAAGCCCGTTAGTAAAGACTTTTTCATGCTTGAGGCAGAGGGGGAGGATGTATGGGTTTATTTACCTACGGAAAATAAGGTGGTGCTGGAGTTACCGGAAATTTCCTTTAAACAAAAAATTCGGTTAAATGAGAGCTTCCAAAGCCAGTACCTGAAGTTTGAATTGGTTTCTAATCCTGCCCGTAAAGATCCCAGCGCGCCTATTAAGAGTGAATATTCCTTCTCCATTAACAGCTTTGACCAGCTGACGGAGTATTACCGTGAGAAGCTGGTAGTAAAGCCTTATGATGAAGAGACAAAGAAAGGGAAGCTGGTAGAATTATCTTCCCAGGGCCCATCCATAGAATTGGAGACCCGATTTCTCAACGAGTTAATAGATGCTTACATATCCTACGAAACTGAAAAATCTAGGAAAGATGGAGTGAAAATTGTAAAGTTTCTAGATAATCAGATGGCCAAAGTGGCGGATTCTCTCGCCAGGGTAGAATATTCTCTTTCCTATTTTAGAGAATCTAGAAACATAGCAGACTTAGCCACTGCTTCTAAAAAGCTTACGGAAGAATTATTAGAACTAGAAAGAGATAGGGCTGCGCTCACAGTCAAATCCCAGCAGGTAGAATATATTTATGAGAATCTTCAGAATGCGCGAGGAGATGGTGATGGAGATTTTTCTCCCGCTACAGTGGACATTGAAGATGCCTCACTACAAAACTTATTAATAGAGCTGAATAAGCTAAAAGCCGAAAAAGCAGAAATGACACTTTCTGCTAAGGGAGACAACCCACGTTTGGGACAAATCAATAGCAAAATTGAAAATATAGAGGCCAGGGTACTTGAGATAACCCGTAACATGGTAAATACCCAGAGAATAGCCCTGGACGTGTACAATAACAGAATTTCTGAGGTGAGAGGCAGGATGTCCTCCCTGCCCAGTGATGAAAGAGAGCTTACCAGACTCCAAAGAGAGTTCAAAGCTAAAAGCGACCTGTTTAAGTACCTTCAAGAGAAGAAGGCAGAAGCAAGTGTGGCCGTGGCTAACAGTTCCAGTAATAACTTGATAGTAGATAAAGCCCGGCAGGCAGGGGATACTCCTGTTTCTCCTAATAGAATGTTATTCTACTTACTCGCGCTTGTACTTGGAGGTGGACTTCCGGGTGCTGTTATCCTGGGAGCAGATTTACTAAATGATAAGGTGTCTAGCTTGAGAGCACTGGAAAGCAGTACAGATATAAAAGTCCTGGGGTTAATTATTAATAATGACACTAAGGCTAATGTACTGACGGCCCAAAATTCTGATTCCGTCTTGGCGGAATGCTTCAGGGCAGTCCGAGTGAGGATGCAAGACATGGGAGGAACAGTACCTATAAAGGTCATTGGTGTCACCTCTACATGGGCAGGAGAAGGAAAAACATTCTGTGCTAATAACCTGAGTAGTATATTGGCACAGTCCGGAAAGCGGACAGTGTTAGTAGATGTGGATCTGCGCAAGCCCAGGATGATGGAGTACCATGAGGTAGATAACATTTGTGGTCTCTCAACCTACCTAAGAGGACAGCATAACCTGGACCAAATTATTCAATCGTCAAAAATTGAAAACCTGGATTTAATCTCCTCTGGTCCAGCCCAGCTAAACGCATTAGATCTAATAGATACAGAGAGGTTTTTCAGACTGATTCAAGAGCTGAAAGCTGAATATGATTATGTCATCCTGGATACCCCTCCCATAGGCCAAACTACAGATTATGTAATCCTAAAGAGCTATACAGATTTTACCCTTTACATAGTAAGGCACAATAAAACCAAGTTGCAGACATTGAACATGATCAATGAGATGTATGAAGACGGGAATGTAGGGAACATAGGAATATTGGTGAATGACATCAAGTTAAATCAGGCCTTTGGGTATGGAGGAGAGAAAATATACGGCTATGGAAAGAAATTGACTTACTAGCAATTAGTCGAAAAATACGAGGATAAATATATTATCAGATGGGGAGAAAATCCCTGTCTGATAATGCGTGTGTTTACGGGAAAAATGGTCATTTTTTATCAAAGGAAATAACATAAGTTTGATCTTAGAGCGTACTTTATATGAGTCTCTCTATGACAAGAAGGGCAGATAAAGAGAGAGTATAATTGAATTACAAACAGAAATGCTGACCCCATGGGATATCATTACTTCGATATTGAGTATCCTGCAGTTTCCATTCTATGGGCTTTTACTGCTGGTTGGGATCATTGCGTACAGATGGAAGGTCCATCTTAAGATGTTTCTAGAGGAAACAGATATTATTCTCAATCATATCATTATAGGTAAAGAGAATGTTCCACTTGACGTTCTCAACCAGGTTTCCCAGCAAGTCCTTACCTTCATCAAGTCTCAATTTGTAAATAATGTAGTCCTGCACGCTGATAACCAGGATTACCTGGATGTAGTCTCCTTTTTTTACCTGAGAAAGATCTTCTCCAAATACTTTTACATCAACCTGGAGAACTGTGTCCCCATCAAGCCATTTGATGCTTTTCTGTTTGAAAGCCTAGCTAAAATAGGAATTGATCCCTATAAAAGGTTGATAGCCGTAGTCATAGTCAGAAAGCTAGAGTCTACCTTTCAGGACCCCGGAAATGGGATTAAGCTTACCCCCAGAATTAAAAATCTTTCCCAGAAGTATAAGGAAGAAAACCTGGGCATATGGCTGGATCATGCCGAGATTATTCCTAGGGGAAAAAAAGGAGATGAGATCCATGACATCTTTAGTAATATGAGCTGTATCACGGCTAACGCTACAGATGTAAGGCCATTAGCATATATGGAATCTGACGCACCCGTCTTCAGACTGCCACCCCTAGATTACTTATCATTCATCATACTCTATAGCAATGATAACCAGTATGTCCCCTTACTGGATGATAAAATTAATCCTGTAAAATTTGACAGTGGGATGGGAAGGGATGATTTCTTTCTCAAACATATCTGGCTGGAGCCTAAAGCTTCCGTAAACAGACTGTATAAATCCATTAATGGAGACTATTCTCAATTCACAGAGCTGAAGCCCTTTCTGGCTAAACACTGGCAGCAGGACCAGGACCAGCGGGTGAATGGCTGGGATAGTACCGCCTTATTAGGAGAGTTAGAGGAAAGCTATGAAGTGAAAGTACAGGCACTAACGCCGGAAGAGTTAAATGTTTTGTTGCTATTAGCGGCTATGCCTAAGGCTGTGAAGGTAGACATTATCAAGTTTGTTTGTAGGAGAATGCACATTCCCTATGAAAGAACTATGGCTACTTTATTAAGAATGGGGCTCATAGCTTTTACCAACAAAAACTTCTATACCAATTTCATCCTGGAAGGCAAGATAGCCATGCTCATTACCCAGGACCATTTCAAGTCTAAGGGGCATATGAAGGAGGAAAGTCCGACAGATTTTTTCTTCGAACTGTTTGCGAAGGGGAATGAGGCCAAGCTGATTTCTAATACCCAGAAATTTGAAATCTTCTTTGAGAATATTTCCGGGAGTATGGAGATTCTCATGTGGGAATGTTTATTCCATTCCTGCTTTGAGGGGGAAGCTTATTATACCTTCCCAGCAGTGCGGTATCTCCTCCAACGAAAGTACCTGGATAACAGGTCTAATGTGGTAGATTTGTATTTTGAATACTTTCAGGAAGAAGGAGCAGACCCCATTAATACCCTCACTAACAGAGCGCTAAAAGCCTACTTTAACGGCTTCCCTAATGATAATAAGCGGGTATATAACAGGGTACTTCAGGATATGAATCAGATAGAAGGAAATGATACCCTTAACCTGCTGTATTACTCTAAACTCTTTAGACGGTATCTTCCCGCCCATGTGAAGTCTTCCATTGTCATGAGAAATGAAGTGCTGGCTTTACTACAGTATCTTACCAAGGGGGAAATATCTTATTCTCTCGTATTCAGTCCAGGCACAGAAGATGGAATGAATATTAAGCTGCCCTAATCTCATTACTCTACTTACTGTTGACTTTTTCAGTTTATTCAATCTGCTCTATTCTGCAGCGGGCAAGCTCTCTGGGTGCACAGGGTTGACAGGCTTTATAGAATTTTCATACGGCAGCCTCCCATAGGCGGTATCTAACTGACCACATTCTGAGGCTTCCCGGCCAAATAGGAAGAGATGTTGTCGGCTAATATTGCTAATAACCTCCCTCTGGCTTCCTGGCTTGCCCAGGCTATGTGCGGACTAATCAAGCAGGTAGGCAGCTGTTGGAGAGGATGGTTCATAGTTGGTGGCTCTTGGCTTAGCACGTCTAAGCCGGCTCCTCTTATGGTTCCCTGACGGAGGGCTTCTGCCAGATCCTCTTCATTAATGAGGGGACCTCTGGCCGTATTGATGAGTAAGGCAGTAGACTTCATCTTCTCCAGCAGGGATATATTGACCAGTTCCCTATTCTCCTCTGTCAAAGGACAATGCAAGCTGACAATATCACTCTCTGTAAACAGCTGTTCTATCCCCATCAGCTCTATCCCTTCCACCTGCTGGGACATATCTCTCCTATTCCCTATGA
>JBCCLI010000021.1:0-30835 GCA_039026975.1 Bacteroidota bacterium
CATCTGGATATTCTCTTTGATGACTCCCATGAGTTGGAAATTTCTAGCAACTCCAAAATTGTCATATTCAGTGATTTACACATGGGGGACGGGGGGAATACTGACGATTACGCTCTCAAAGCTGAGATTTTCCATCAGATTCTATCCCACTACCAAAAGCAGGAATTCTTCCTTATTTTAAATGGCGACGTGGAAGAGCTGCAACGCTTCAAGCTAAGTGCTATTACCCATAGGTGGAAAGATACCTACAAACTATTTGACAAGTTCGCTAAGCATGGCAGATTTTTCAAGACAGTAGGGAATCATGATATGGCCCTGAGGCTGGATACTAGCCCCAGCTCCGATTACATCCTATATGAGACCTTAAAGCTGAATTACTTCAATGATGAGCTATTTGTCTTTCACGGGCACCAGGCCTCCAAAAAATATCAAAAGAACCATGATCTTATAGGCTTCACACTTAAGTATGTAGCAAATCCTCTGGGGATAAAGAACTACTCTGTTTCTCACAGTAGCAAGAAGCAGTATGCTATAGAAAAGAAGGCCTATGAATACTCTCGCCTTCGAAAAATTGCCTCTATTATTGGCCATACACATAGACCCCTTTTTGAATCCCCTATGAGTAGAATAGAACGATTAACGTACGAGATAGAAAATCTCTGTAGAGTCTATGTTGAGAGTAGTGGGAAATCCAGAGTGAAAATTGTGGAAGAGATAGAGGCCAAAAAAAGTAAACTTACTAAGTACACAGAGAAGGAACTGAAGAGTGAGCGTAAGAAGGACGCTTCTATTTATAGCCAGGAAGAAGGCCTACAGGTTCCATGCCTGTTTAACTCTGGATGTGTGATAGGTAAAAGAGGGATAACAGCTATTGAAATTCTAAATGGCAAGATTTCCTTGGTGCACTGGTTTGATGAAAAAATGGAGAAAAAGTATGTTCATTTAAATGGCCAGAAGCCCAAACAGATAGGGAAAAGTAATCTTTTCAAGATGCTATTAAACTCTGAGAGCCTTTCTTACATTTTCAGTAGAATAGCCCTTCTGAGCTAGCTAGATCCACTCTATTTTTGACAAATTATGAACATGATCACAGTAGCCTTTTCCTGTAGATAAAGAATACCCATAGAATATGTAGGGTAGAACTACCTCAGCGAGGAAGGGTAGCCAGCTTAGCGGAAGGTTAAAAATGTTTGAGTACCTATCAGCTAAGGGTAAGACAGAAACTAATCTACTCTAAAGAGTAAACCATTAGGAAACGCCTATTTCTGTTAACTAGAGAATTCTCCCTATCTTGCTGTTCATAATTATGAAGGGGTAACCAGATTAGCTAACGGACTACTTACTATCAAGAATCTTATGATGACAGCTATTCGCTCAGCACAGCTTGAGGGAGCAGAGGTATCTTGGTTTGCACCCATATGTAATGGGGATACTGATTTCCTGGGCCGTATGCCCGACCAGTATAAGAGCAACTGGGAAAACGCCTCTAACATCCTTTTGACAGCAGACAAACTGGGGTTCAGAAACATCCTCTGCCCTTCTTCTTATCAGGTAGGGCAGGACACCTGGAGTTTTGCTTCAGCAGTAGCTCCCCTTACTCGGCAAATTCAACTTTTACCTGCCATACGCTGCGGGGAAGTACACCCACCTATGTTAGCTAGGGCCATAGCTACCCTGGATCACGTATTGAAGGGGAGACTTACCCTGAATATTATTTCTTCAAATTTACCAGGAGAAAATCTTCCTTCAGCGGCTAGATACCAACGTTCCAGAGAGGTCATAGAAATTCTCAAGCAAGCTTGGACGCAGGAAGACATGAACTTTCAGGGAGAATTTTATAATCTCAGCCTTCCTTCCGAGCCCGTTAAGCCCTACCAACAAAACGGAGGGCCTTTACTATACTTTGGGGGGTATTCTCCTCCTGGTGTGGACTTATGTGCCCAGCACTGTGACGTGTACCTAATGTGGCCTGAAACGGAAGGTAGGTTACAAGAACTTATGTCTAGTATGAGTGAGAAAGCTGCCTCATATGGTAGGAAGGTAGACTTTGGGTTACGGGTACATGTCATTGTCAGGGAAACTGAATCTGAAGCTAGGGCTTATGCGCAGAGATTAATGTCAAAATTAGAAGTTGAAAAAGGGAAAGAGATTAGGGAAAGGGCGCTGGACGCCAAAAGCTATGGGGTAGCCAGACAGGCAGAAATGAGAGATCAGTCTACTGATGATGGCTTTGTGGAGGATCACCTGTGGACAGGAATAGGAAGGGCTCGCTCAGGTTGTGGTGCCGCAATTGTGGGAAACCCGGATCAGATTATCCAGAAGCTAAGGAAGTATATGGACATGGGGATTAAGTCATTTATTCTTTCAGGATACCCACATCTGGAAGAGTGTAAGTTGTTTGCTGAATATGTGCTTCCTGAGATCCCTACTATAAGTCTTGCTGAGGCACAAGGGAGAATTCCAGCAGAAATGCCCTTAACGCCTTTAGGAGCTGCCAAGAGAACATAAATTATGCTTATCGATATCATCATAGTAGGGGTCTACTTCGTGGCTATTATGTGGCTGGCATTAAAGGGAAGGGTAGGGAAGCAGATTTCTACAGAAGAATATTTTCTGAGTTCCAGAAATCTGAGATGGCCATCCATAGCCATTTCCACTATTGCTACAAATATTCAGGGCTACCAATTTTTAGGGATGGTAGGCTCCGCCTATTTGTATGGGTTGGCACAGGCCAACCTGGAAATTAATGCCATGCAGGGCATCCTACTGGCAGCCTTTGTTTTTGTGCCGCTGTACTTAAGAGATAAGGTGGTTACTATCACCCAATTTATCCAAAGTAGGTTGGGACAACGAACGGGTTTTGTCTATTCTCTGGCTAATCTGGCTATCTTATCTACGCTAGGATTAGGGGCAGCCCTTTTTTGGGGAGCCTATGCCGCGGATATAGTCTTCGAGTCCTATCTAAGCTGGTTTCATCCTAGCAGAGTGGTAAGGGTTATTAGCCTAGCTGTTACCTTGGGAGTATTCTCTGCTGTTTACACCTACCTGGGAGGGCTGGGCGCCGTAGTGAAGACAGACATTCTGCAGTTTGTCATGTTGACTACCGGAGGGATTATTATCCTGGTATTAGCCGTTTATCATGCAGGGGGATGGAGTAACTTGATGGAGAAGCAGTCAGATATGATGCACCTCCACCTTCCTGCTGACCATCCTACCTTACCCTGGATAGCTATACCGGGTATGTTACTGCTCAACATAAATTACTGGTGTGCTAACCAGAGTGTTATCCAACGATCATTAGCTGCCAGAAATCTCAGAGAGGCACAGATAGGCCTCATGGTGGGGGGTATCATGAAGTATGGAATGGCCATCATCATTATCATTCCAGGCATAGCGCTGGCAGCTATCTTGTCTGATAATCCGCTTAGTGATCCTGACCAGGCTTTTCCCTATATGATCAGCCATTTTCTCCCACAGGGATTGAGAGGACTAATTGTGTGTGCGCTTTTTGCTTCCCTGATGAGTACTGTAGACTCTCTGTATAATTCTCTTTCTACCCTTTGGGCAGTAGATATCTATAAAGGATGGATTAATAAAAGCGCTTCTGATCAGCAAGTAGTAGCCGCAGGTAGGAGATCTATTTTAGTATTTCTCCTGACAGGTATAGGCATGGCTTCCATTCTGACCTATGTGAAATTTGAGAATCCTGAATTGGCTTTCACTCATACGCTGAATGACCTGAGATACTTTGTTAATTGTGGTATAGTAGTACTTATTTGTGGGGCTGCTTTTCTGGTGGTGAAGAGGGAAATGTGGAGTATACTTGCTTTCTTTCTCACCATAGTTCTACATCTTAGCATCCAGGTATTTTCCCCTGACCTGAACTACTTTGTACGGGCTATGTGGGTGATTCTCCTCGCTTTTATGGTCCTTGTAGTCCTATCTAAGGGGTTTCGAAAGTCTGGTCTTTCTCAAGACTTTGGGAAAGATGCTGTCTATGCGGGATGGGGCCTACTACTTTCTCTTATTATGTTGCATATGATCTTCCATTAAGCATATCCATCACGTCTTGTTGTAGACATCCTCAAGACTTTTTTTCTTTATTTAGCTGGATGAAACACATCTTCTTTGATTGTGATGGGGTTCTGGTGGACTCAGAAATCATTGCAAATAGGGTCTGGGTCCAGCGACTGGAACGAATGGGACTCAGCATGACGGAAAAAACATTTATCCAAACCTATGCGGGGAAGCGGGAAGAGGAAGTTAGGCGGCAGATACAAGCTGAGTATGGGTTAACTTTTGAAGAAGATTTTCTGGAGAATATTCTCAAGGAACTAGATGAAAGAATACATGCAGAACTACAGGCGGTAGCAGGGATGAGAGAACTGGTATTCTCTATTACTATTCCCAAAAGTGTGGTATCTAATAGCAGTCAGTATCAGGCAAAGCGGTCTCTACAGCTTACGGGAATGTGGGAAGCATTTGAAGGGAGATGCTTCACTTCTGACCAGGTAATTAATCCTAAACCGGCACCAGATGTTTACTTACATGCCCTGAACCAAACCCAACAGGAAAAAGATAGTTCTATAGTAGTAGAAGATAGCGCTACAGGGGTAAGTGCAGCCAAAGCAGCAGGCTTACAGGTGATCGGATTTTTGGGGGCCAGCCATATCATGGAAGGGCATGACAAGAAACTGGAAGCTGCAGGAGCAGATTGGGTAGCGCGAAATGCGGAAGAGGTAGGTACACTCCTTACAAAACTTGAATTCATAACATAAACCAAGCCAACTAACGTAATATGTCTGATTCTAACATAGCCTTAATAACAGGAGCAGCAGGAAATTTGGGAAGGGAGGTAGTAAAAGTATTCAATGATCATCACTTTAAAGTTCATGGAAGCATAGAGCCAGGGAAAAATCCAAAAACAGATAAACAGGCTATGCTGGTGTGGCATGAGGTAGATTTAAAAAAGGAGGAATCAGCCTTGACCTTTGTGAAAGATGTGGTAAATGTGGAGAAAAAGATAGATGCCTGCCTGATGCTAGTGGGTGGATTTGCTATGGGAGATATTCATAAGACACGGATCTCAGACATACGCGAAATGATCCGTCTTAATTTTGAAACAGCTTTTCATATAGCCAGGCCTGTTTTCCAGCAGATGATTACCCAGGAAGGGGGAGGGAAGCTGGTCTTTATAGGGTCTAAACCTGCCCTGGAAGTACAAGCTGGTAAGGGATTGATGGCCTATGCCTTAAGTAAATCATTACTCTTCCAGCTGGCAGAGATGCTAAATGCTGAAGGGGAGGCTCAGCAGGTAACAGCTTCAGTGGTGGTTCCCAGCATCATAGATACCCCATTAAATAGAAATGCTATGCCTAATGCAGACTTTGAGAAGTGGGTCAGTCCACACGCATTAGCTGAGGTTATGCACTTCATTTGCTCGAAGGCAGGGAAGGACATTAGAAAAGGAGTGTATAAAGTATATGGAGGTTCTTGATTAAATGCAGCGTAAGTGAATAATGGCTGGAAAGTAAGGATAGAAAAGATTAAGGACTGGTTTAACCGTAACCTGTTCCAGATAGAAGATAGTAAGGAAAGGAAGGCATGGGCGGTAGCCTGGGGGGTATTTATGGCCATCTTTCCACTATGGGGATTACAGACCATCATAGCTTTAGCAGGGGCGCAGCTATTTAAGCTCAATAAAATTATTGTGCTTTGTGCAAGTGGATTAAGTGTGTTCCCTGTTATGCCTCTTGTGATGTATGCGGGCCACTATATGGGGAGCTTTTTTGTTACCCGCCCTACTTATCTCACTTTTAGCATGCAGCTAAGTAAGGATGATATCCTCCCTCACCTCACACAGTATCTTATTGGAAGTAGTGTATTAGCGGTGTTCAGCGCCGTGGTATTTGGAAGTATTGCCTATTGGGGAGTAGGCAGGTGGCAGCAGAGCAAGGCGAGTTAAGAGTTGAAAGACCTATTCTCTCTCCGCATTTACTTTTTCAACCTTGGATTTAGGAGGCTTTCGCTCGAAGAGGTAAATCTTCAAGTCATCGAAAAATCGTTGAGGGTTTTCATTTACTTCCCTTAGAAGGGCGTTTACATTAGCAGACGTGGCTGTGATGCTGTCATACAATTGGCGATCATTAAACAGCATGCCCATGGTGCTAGTAGTAGTATCCATTTTGGAGACTAAATTCTCAAAACTACCTACAGCAGAGCTAGCATCCGTCATCAGCTGTTTGATCTCTCCGGATGCACCTCTGAGAGAATCAGTAGTCACCTTAATGTTGGATATGATGGCTTCTACCTCTTCATTTTTATCTTTGACATTGCCGATAATGTCTCTTGAATCTTCCGCTATCACCTTGAAAACAGAGGTGGTACTGTCAAATTTGGAGGTAATACTTCTGACATTCCGAGCTGACATTTCTAATTCTCCCAGGGTGTTACTGATAGAATTTCTTCCTCTAGGGTCATTGATGATTTGCCTAAGGCTACTGGCTATCCCATTTAGCTCATTCGCTAGTTTTCCTAGTTCAATAAAGATTTTGGTCCCTTCCGGTACTAAGGCAGAGGCCTTATCCAGAAAGCTGGTATCCATGACGCCAATGAGGTAATCTCCATCTACTAAATAAGTGGTTTGGGTAGAGTCATACAGAATTTCTATGGCCTTAGACCCCAGAAGGTCGGAGCTGTAGATCATAGCCTGAGAACCAGTAGGGATTTCGAGAGAATTATCAAATTCTAGTAAGGCGCGTACGGTACCTTTACTCATATCCAGGTCTAACTTCCCTACCTGCCCTACTTTTAAGCCATTGATCATAATGGGATTACCTTTAATCAACCCCTGTAGATCATCATATTCTGTATATAGGCGATAGGGACTTCCAAGGACTTTGGTTCCCTTCAAGTATGTGATTCCGAAATAGAATAATGCGAGTGCTCCGACGGCAAATATTCCCAACCTTACTTCTCTACTCAGTTTCAATATACCGGTCTTTGAAAGGTTATATGGCCGCTAAAGTAACCAAAAGCCTACTATTGACAAAATACCTTAGGAGGGCATCCTATTTAGGACAGATAAGAGCTCACTAATCCTCCTGTAAGGGATTTGACTCTTTCCCTAACTGCTCCATCATATGGGTGGCTTCAATAGGTTCCCTCTTCTCTATAGTAGCAAATACCCTGTCCCATTTTTTCCACCTATACTTTTTTTGAAGGATTAGAAAGAAAAGGCTGGCCATAACGAGCCAGGTGAGCAGCATACCTGAGGCATCAAATTCTCCCATGATAAACAGAGAAGGTGTCTGGAAAGCTGAGCCGGGGAAACTGACAAATACCGCTCCAAAGATATTATTAGCAGCATGTAGCCCTAAGGCTATCTCCAGTCCATCATCCAGCAGCGTAATCAAGCCCAATAGTAGGCCTACTCCTATATAATAGCTGACGAGCCACTGTCCGTACATAGCTATTTCAGGGTTAGCCATATGTACCAGCCCAAAAGCTACAGAAGTAAGGAGGAGCCCTAGCCACGGTTTCCTGCTGATAAATCCTATGCCCTGCATAAGGTAGCCTCTAAAGAATAGTTCTTCTGCTGAAGTTTGAAGGGGAAGAATGAGAATAGCTACTATCAGCAAGGAGAAAAACTTAGTAGGTTGAAAATTCCATGTGAAATTTTCTGGATTTAATTGGTAGCCAACGAATTCTGATAGTACAGCCAGGAGTGTCCATACAAGGGCAGAAAAGCCTACCTTTTTCCAGTCTACTCGCGTGAATCCATTGATTAAGCTAATGAAAGGCCTTTTGTGGAAGTTAGTCACACATACCCAGAGCATGACCAGCATGGCTATGAAGGGGAGGAGAAATAAAAATAAGACCAAGCCTGGATCCATCTGGATAACATCAGGATTAACAGACTGGGCCACTTCCTGAATATCCAGGTTCAATTCGCTTGCACGCATGGCGAGAACTATACCGGCAGGTAATCCTCCCAGGAAATAACAAAAAATGACCAAAAGGATAGTAGCTAGATATAACCAGAAACCATTATTACCTTTAGCTGCCTGATAGATAAAACTATTTAGTTCGTTCATGATTAATCAATGGAAGCCTCCAAGGTAGGAATTATTTTTTGACCGGAGGGTTTCAGCTATTCAAATACCCACTCCATGGCCTCTAACCCCATTTACTTTGCCCATGCTAATGGGATACCAGGAATCTGTTATGAACCATTTTTACGTCAGTTTGAAGGGCACCCGTATACCTATATAAACTGTCTGGGCCATGCAGCGCATAGGGTGAATCCTAGGGATAACTGGAAGCCCCTGATAGAGGAAGTTCAGGAGGACATAACGTCCAGGTTTTCTGAACCAGTAGTAGGGATTGGCCACTCTCTTGGTGGCTATGTATTATTAGAGGTAGCAGAAAGAAATCCCTCATTGTTTTCTCAGCTTATCGTGATGGAACCCCCACTATTTGCCAAGAAGATGAGAAGCATGATGAATGTCCTCAGAACACTAGGCTTAAGTGATTACTTCATTCCGGTAGTAAAGAAATCCAGGAATAGGACGGAGCAGTTTCCTTCCAGGGAGTATGCCAGAAAATACTTCAGACAAAGGACCTTTTTTGACCAATTTCATCCTGAAAGCTTTGAACTTTATTTGGAGAAGGGCTTAACAGAGACGACAGAAGGAGTTACTCTTACCTTTTCAAAGCAGATTGAATATGAGGTCTTTAAGTATTTTCCTGTGGCGTTTCTCCAGCGAAAGCATCAACTCCATTCTCATTTTTATTATGCGAAGGGGTCTAATCTGGCAGACGTTTTTGATTTCCAACAGCTTTCAAAATTACTTCCATATACCACTTTTACCCCCTTTTCTAAGGGGACACACATGTTTCCGCTGGAATATCCAGCAGAATTAGGGGCAGAACTTAAACCCATTTTTTCCAGCTAGGGATACAATCATCCAAGGAGAGAATGATGAACCTGGAGGTAGCTCACAAGGTGAGAAACCATGAATTACAAAGGGAAAAATAAACTATAACATAAATTATAAAGTATTACCCTTAAAATTTATAAATTTTTTATAAATTTGCATCAGTGACCTTTAGCTCGTCAAGTACTAAGTCGCTGGTGTTTATTGTATTCGACATTTGGAAAGGCTGAGAAAGCAATTCAGAGCTTGAATACGTCCTCCTACAAATATTTAAGGAATCTTTGTAGGGTTCGTACACCATATTCCTTATTGATTGCGTTATTTATTTTGTAAATTTCGTCTCTGATTCGTGGAATTTCTATATCAATACGATACATTTTCAACAGATAAGGGCTAACGGAATATATTCATGTTGAAAAACAATACTATTAAAATTTTACTTGTTCTAGGCATTATCTTGTTTTTGACTGGATTTGGCTACTTAGGAGTTGACTATTACAACAAAGTATATCAATCAAAAGTAGACCAGGCGAAAATAGAAGCACTCAACAGCGAGTTGCTAGAACTGGAACGAAATGTACTAGAGCTGGAAGTGCTCTTTGATGATAAAGATCTGGAAGTAGAAAAGAAGGATGAGCTTCTTCGCCAGGGGTATGACAGAATAAGGTACCTGGAAGATGAGATAAACAGGTTAGAAAGGGAAGGTAAGCTGAGTAAAGCCCAAATAGCAGAACTTAGAAATAAGCTGAAAGAAGCTAAGGCTAATATGCTGGATAAGTATCAGAAAGAACTTGAGGCTGTATATGCAGATAACAGGAGGCTGAAAGGAATAGTAGATAGCATTTTGACAGCAGATGGAGTGAGGGCAGACATGATTAACCAAATGATGAATGAGGTGAGTGCGCTCCAGCAGAAAAACACCTCTTTGATCGATACTTTAAATGAGGCAAAGACCATAGTAAATGCAGTTGAAAGGCTGAAAGCAGAAAACTTCAAGTTCTACAGCGTCAAAAATGGGAAAACTGAAGAGCAGAAAATAAGGTTTAAGCTCGGAACCCTAAAAGATCTCAAGGTGGAAATAGAGCTTATAGATAATGCGTTAGCTGATCCTGGTGTTTATGATCTTTACATGGCCATGAGGGCACCCGATGCCACTATCATGACCAACAGGGCTGATAATTATGGGGGTTCTATCAAGTTTGATAATAAATCTATCCTCTACAGCAGCCATACCAGTGTGTACTATGACAGGCAGAGAAAACCCTTCTATTTTGACTTCAGGCCTTCAGATGCTGAGCCATTTATGAAAGGTAATTATAGTGTGGTGGTCTACTGTAAAGGCGAGAAGATAGGAGAAGAAAGCTTTACCGTATACTAGAAAAAATATGAAATAATGATTTTATGGAGGGCCAGCTGCTGCTGGTCCTTTCTTTTTACAGGATACCTTAGATCATGTAACTATGTTGAAGAATAATACCATCAAAGTTTTCCTTGTTCTAGGCATTATCTTGTTTTTGACAGGATTCGGTTACTTAGGAGTGGATTATTATAATAAAGAATACCAGGCGGAGATCTACCAAGAAAAAATAGAGGCCCTTAATACAGAGGTACTTAACCTCGAAAGGGATGTACTGGAATTAGAAGTCCTTTTCCAAGATACAGACCTGGAGACAGCCAATAAAGACGAACTTCTAAAGCAGGGATATGACAGAATTAATTTTCTGGAAGAGAAGGTAAATACCTTGGAGCGGGAAGGGAAGTTGAACAAAGCCCAAATAGCTGAGCTGAGAAACAAACTCATGGAAGCCAAGGCTAATGTTATGATGTATGACAAGTACCAGAAGGAGCTGGAATTTGTGTATGCAGATAACAGGCGGCTTAAAGGGATTCTGGACAGTATCAGTAATTCTGAAGATGAGAAATATGCTGAGATCATTGACCAGTATAAGGCCCAGATGGAGTCTCTCAGGCAGGAGAAAAATTCGCTAGAAACCTCCCTGGAAGGGGCCAAGGAAATAGTGAATGCGGTTGAAAGCTTAAAGGCGGAGAATTTTAGGTTTTACAGTGTTAAAAATGGCAAGGAAGAGCAAAATATACGGTTTAAAGCTGGGAACCTTAAAAACTTTAAAATCAAGATAGACCTGATCGAGAATGCACTGGCACAGACCGGAGTGTATGACCTCTATATGGCTATACGGGCACCTGATGCTACCATCATGACCAATAAACCGAAAGGCTATGGAGGGTCTATCAGATTTGATGAGAAATCTATTTTATATAGTAGACATTCAAGTGTGTATTATGACAGGCGGAGAAACAGTTTCTCTTTTGACTTTATCCCTTCAGATTCAGAGCCCTATATCAAAGGGGACTACAGAGTGGTAATTTATTGTAAGGGAGAGAGAATAGGAGAAGGAACTTTTTCTGTTTACTAGCCTATACCTCTAAATGTAATTCTCTAACATAGCCAGCAGCTGGTAGCTCTCTTTCTGGGCTTTGGTTTGTACCCTCTGGTGGGCCATACGCACGGGACTCAGTCCTTCTGAATCTTCCAGGAGAGGATCAGCACCATATTGTAGCAGGTACTCAGCCATATCTAGTCTTATGCTGGAGACAGCATAGTGTAAAGGGGCTCTGTTTAAGTAGAATCCAGAGGCTTGGATATTCACACTTGCCCCATGTTCTACCAGAAATTGCATAAGCTGGTAATGGTTATTATAAATGCTCCAGTGAAGGGCACTTAGACCGCCTCCTTCTGGCATAAGATTTACATCTACTCCCTGCTCTATTAGGGCCCTGATAGCATCTACCTCACCATAGTAACTAAGAAGATGGATGGCAGAGCGCCCTTTTGCATCTCCTTTCTTGATAATAGCATTTACATGACTGCCTTTCTCTATCAGTTTCAGGCTAAAGTCTGACAGCCCCTGGTCGCAAGCTATTAAGAGAGGGGTCCATCCCTGGTCTGTATCTACATGATTTAGGTTGGCACCCTGCGAAATGAGCCAGTCTGCCATATCCAGGTCATTCTCATTCAGGGCTAACATAAGAGGGGTCCAGCTTCTACTGTCAGAAACCAGATCTATTTCTGCTCCGTAGGCCAGGAGCATTTGAGCTGTTTTTTGGCTACCAATGATACATGCGATGTGGAGGGGGGTATTTCCAAATTCATCTATAATGTTGACAGGGGCACCGTAAGAAAGGAGGAGTTTGACAATTTCAATGTTATTTTCAAAAACAGCCTCATGCAGGGGAGTGCTCCCACGCTCATTACGGATTTGTACAGACTCATTCGATTCAAGGTAAGTTTGTACAGATTGTAAATCACTACGCTCTATGGCTTCAAATATTAACATCTATGAAAAGTAAAATTACTGTAACATTCGATGGTGCTGCTTATTAGCCTCTCTGCCTCAATTCTGCGTTAATGATATGAAACTATGCTGAAAAGCAATATGCTTTCAGAATAAAAATCTAACCCCTTCAAGTTAGAAATTTTGTTTCTAAAAACAAGCTCTCAACTAGTCTACAAATTGTTTACGGATGGCTAATAGAATATGTTGGAGCTAGTCTGGAGAACAGAAATATTTTTCTTGTGAAATGAATAGTATGGCCAGAGCTTTCCTGTTGAGAGGATATGCGAATACCCCTTCTGCCAAAGACTAAAGATGAGAAAACAACAGAAATGTGCAGATAGATCTCTAGGCGGTGTAAATACCTTCTGCTTCAAAATAGTCAAGTACGTGTGATCTTAATAGATGTAACTGAGAGAATATATCTGTGTAGGGGAGAGGACGGGTTAATTCCCAATGCGGCCACCCATCCTGATCCAGATACGAAAGCTTATAATACCCTGACTGGGAAAGTAATTTACAAATGGCTATATGCATCAAATCCACCTTTTCCTCCTTGGAAAACTCCTGGGGGGTGCTCCCCAGCTCCCTCACTCCTATCAGGAACATGATAGACTCCATGGTCATGTCCTTTCCAAAATTTTCTTTTAGGAATGCCTCTAACCGCTGCCACCGTATGGTGATATCCTGTTCCACTGGCTATCTAATCTTCTGAGTGCCTATTCTATTCCATCTGACTCCGAAATCTGACTCATAGGAGAAGAAAATAAAGAGTGGCTTTCCCACTACGTGGTTCTCAGGTACAAATCCCCAAATCCGGCTATCTTCTGAGTTATGGCGGTTATCTCCCATCATGAAATAGTAATCCATCTTAAAGGTGTATTCTTCAGCCACTTCTCCATCTACAAAGACTTTGCTTTGTTTTACCTCTATCTCATGGCCTTCATACCCACTGATAACTCTTTTATAGAGATTGTAATTAGCCGCTGTGAAGGGTAAAGTCATCCCTTTTTTAGGAATTATGATAGGACCAAAGTTATCTATATTGTGAGAGAAGTAACGCTTATTACTGGGGTAGACATCTGCTCTATATTCGCCTTTAGGAGAATACACTGTATCTACATTTTTTACCTCTGGCTTAGCCTCTAATATCTTCGCAATAGAGTCTGGCATCCAGAAATAATAAAGGTTAGCAGGTTTCACAAAGACCCAGTTATAGTTAGAAGAAACAATTTCTCCCCTGCTGTTCACTTTATTCTCCCTAAAGCCTAAATCCGTCATATCTGGAAAGGAAAGCTCTTTCATATTCCTTTCATTTTTGACCCTTCTACTTTTTAAGAAGCGGGCATTAGGCTCCGTCTCCAGCATATACCTAAACTGCATATTAGGAGGGTTCCAGGAAGGGGAGCCATTAATATGTATCTGCTGATCTATGATCTCCATGGTATCTCCGGGGACGGCCACACATCTCTTAATGTAGTTTTCCTTCATGGAAATAGCCTTTATCTTACCGGCTCCATCACCCAGATCATCTATATCATGAGCGGGATAATTAAAGACCACTATATCATTTCTTTCTATTCTCTCCAGGCCTGGAAGACGATAATAGGGGAGTTTTATCCAGTCCAGATAGGAAGGCATAGTTAAGTCTGCCGCCTTCACACTGATTTTATTGTGAACAAAAGGAACCGAGAGTGGCACCATCGGCATTCTGGAACCATAATGAAACTTACTGACAAATAAGAAATCACCTGCCATAAGGGTACGTTCCATAGAGCTAGTGGGGATCATGAACGCCTCTATAAAAAAGGTTCTGATGATGAGGGCTGCCACTCCAGCAAATAAAAAGGCATCTGCCCATTCTCTACCACCTGATTTAGCAGGTATTTTCTGATGGGTTTCTGGTGGGCCCAGATACTTCGTATCAGGATCAAATCCTATTTTAGGGAAGTATACAAAAGGAAGAACCACTGCCATGGCCTGCTCCCAAAAGGCATACTTTCCATATGATTTCACCAGCTCTATGTCCATGGAGATCTTCACCAGCGTCCTCACTATGGGAATCAACGTTAGCACTACCCACCAAGTGGGCTTTCCTATCAGCTTCAGCCAGATAATGTCACTATACACAGGTATGAATGCCTTCCATCCTTGTTCACCTGCTTTCTCAAAGAGTTTATATAGTCCAACCCTAATTCCCAGGATGATAAGAATGAAAAAGAGGGTGTAGATGATGCTAACGTTCATAAGAAATGCTTAATCTTTTTCTAACGAGAAGGATGTCCTTGTAAAGGCTTCCCGCAAAAATAGTAAAAAGGATAAGTCTTACTAATGTATGACCCAATATCCTGTTTCTCCCATAAGTAGGGATACGCTTATTTTTCTTACAGATGAAGTGAAAGATTGTTTATACGCTTCTGTTACTGAATAAATGGCCTTTGAGGGTACCATCATAATGAGTAAAGGCTTTCTCTGCCATCTCATACCCATGCTGTTTCCTTTCCTGGATCTTCTCTGGGCTAAAATCAATGATGTTTCCCATTTCCTTCTCTGGCTCTATCAGAATGGTTTGAAACTGCTGAAGTCTGATTCTCTTACCTGAACTAGAGCTCATCCTGTAAAGATTCATTTCCGGTGCCTGGGACTTTACCTGGGCTACCAGGTCATTAATGGTTAGGAATTCCCGTAAATCGTTTACAAAAATCTCGTCTAATGCAATATCAATTAGTGCCCTACTGGCTATGGAGAAAATATTTTTCCCAGGCTGCTCTGCTGCTTTACTCTCTACCTCAGGTGTATAACAGTTTATAATGATGATTTCATCTGGATGGTCTTGAATCACATGGCCTAGTGGACTGGTATCCCTTATACTCCCATCAACCAAGTCAAAGAAGGTATTCTCTTTGGTTTCCACAGATTCTACAGGCGCCCACAAGATAGGGATAGAGGCAGATGCTAGAATAGCCTTCTGGAACTCAAGGTCCTTATGGAAGTGTTTGGGAGACAAGGCCAGGTATTTACCGCTTCTCAGAGAAACAGCCCCCAGCCTAAAATCATATTTATCAGTATTTATCTCAGAAAGAGACACATGCCTTTTTAGTAGCTCAAACAGGGGTCTGTTACTCAGAACGGCTTTTTCTCTAGCTAATAACTTCCTGGCCACATTAAGCATTTCCAGTCTGCCAGTAAAAATCAGTTTTTCCAGCTTAGGAGAATCCCAAATCTGTAACAGATCATCAAACTTTTCCATAGCCAGCATTACCCCATTGATAGCGCCCACGGATACCCCATTAATAATATCAAAATCATAAGTGCTAAATCGGGTCTTTACCTGCTTTTCTATGTATTCCAGTGCCCCTACTTGAAAGGCACCATTGGCACCTCCACCGCTTAGGACTAACGCTCTTTTCATAATTACAGACTTATCCTGATACTCACATAACGCTATATAACCCTAGTTAGGTAGAAAATAACCTAACTACTTAACAAATATTCAACAAAGTTGAGAAAGAGGAAATGTGAATACTGTATATCCCATGATATTAGCCGTTCGATCTGGGAATGTAAACCATTGGTGGTGGCCACGTAAGCATAACTAAATTAATTATTAATTTACATGATAATTATTATCCAATTATTGAAAATAATTATGATAATAATAAACATGCGAACTGCTATATAGTTATTTAGTTTAAACCTGTCCACAGACTGTTAGCATATGAAGTAGGACTACTTTTTGATTACTCTGACTGACTTATTAGATAATTATGTCTTCAAACAATCAGCCTCCAAAGCGTGCTAGTTTAAAGTACTCGCTTATAACCTTTGTTTGTTGGTGTGGGGTCTTTTTTCTAGGATACGTGATCTTCTTTGTGGATGAGCTACCAGGTGAGCGGTGGTATTGGGAGCAGGAAAGGCAGCTCAATGATATTGCCAAGCGGATCAAATATGTACGATTCATTCAGGAAAGAAGGCTTGAGAAAGAGCGGCAGTACTGGAAAAACAAAGGCAGAAATATTGAATCTTTTCGACACGCTACAGCAGAAGAGGGAAAACTAGCACAGGATCAGCAGGAGGATGAATTTAAAACAGGGCCATAGCTATACAATATATCTTCTATAAATGTTATTGCGGAGTAGATACTAACATCTACTCCGTTTTTTATGGTGGTGTATGAAACACTATTCTTAGCCAGAGGGCTGGTATGGAAGTTCTGATATAGGCAATGAAGTACTGGCAATTAATTTAGGCACAACCAACCCTAACAATAGGTATGGCAGGTACATAAGGAACATTTGTAAACTTCCTGTATCTTTGTGGCCAGCTGAAATTTTCCTTACCCTAAGAAAAGCAATGTCTACAGATAAACTGGATCTATTTCCTGAGGGCAAGCTTCAGGTAACCCTCCAGCGCCTATGCCAGCAACTGATTGAGCATTACGGAGACTTTCATGATACCGTAATTATAGGATTACAGCCCAGGGGTATCTTTCTGGCTAAACGTATTTCTGACCTCCTTCAGACACGTATCCCCGCGCTGGAAATTCCACTAGGTACCCTGGATGTAACCTTTTATAGAGATGACTTTCGGAAAAGAGATATCCCCATCTCAGCTAATAAAACTAAAATAGATTTCCTGACTGAGAATAAACAGGTGATTCTCATAGATGATGTATTATACACCGGCAGAACAGTAAGAGCAGCTATGGATGCTATGCTAGCTTATGGAAGGCCATCTACAGTATCCTTGTTGGTATTAGTAGATAGAGTACGCACAAGAGAACTCCCGGTTTCTGCCTCTTATATAGGTATTAAGGTGGAATCAGTAGAGACGGAGCGGGTGCTGGTAGAACTGAAAGAGAGTGGGGGAGGGGATAAAGTTTTTCTAGTATCTACAGGTAATTGAATTCTGAGTTCATTGTTAATAAGGATGTATGACCCTGAGCACCAGACATTTATTAGGTATAAAGTATATTACTAAAGAAGATATTACTGCTATTCTGGAAACGGCTGATAACTTTTTAGGAGTTATAAACAGACCCATTAAAAAAGTTCCCTCCCTCAGAGATATCACCATAGCTAATCTATTCTTTGAGAATTCTACAAGGACCCGTATTTCTTTTGAATTGGCAGAAAAAAGACTTTCTGCTGACGTAGTAAACTTTTCTGCTTCTTCCAGTAGCGTGAAAAAAGGGGAAACCCTGCTAGATACGGTGAAAAATATCTTGGCCATGAAGGTAGATATGGTAGTCATGCGCCATCCACATCCTGGAGCGCCCGTCTATCTCAGCAAGCATATAGATGCCCAAATCATTAATGCAGGAGATGGAACACATGAACACCCTACCCAGGCTCTGCTGGACTGCTTTTCTCTCAAGCAGGCCTTTGGATCTTTCGAAGGGTTGAAAGTGGCTATAGTAGGAGACATACTGCATAGCAGAGTTGCCCTTTCTAATATTTTTGCCTTGAAGAAGCTGGGAGCAGAAGTAGAAGTGTGTGGACCACCCACCTTAATCCCAAGACATATGGATAGCCTAGGCGTAAGGGTTTCCTACAACCTGAAAAAAACACTCGACTGGTGTGATGCTGCTAACATGCTCAGGATACAACTCGAAAGGCAGAATATCCGTTACTTCCCAAGTATCCGTGAGTATTCCATGCTCTATGGGCTTAATAAAGAAATGCTGGACTCCTTAAATAAGAAACTGGTGGTATTACACCCAGGCCCTATTAACAGGGGGGTAGAGATTACTTCTGAGGTAGCTGATTCTGATCAAGCCATTATTCTCCAACAAGTAGAAAATGGCGTAGCAGTCAGAATGGCTATTCTTTATCTTTTGGCTGGCATAAAACCTTCCACCTAAACCAACTATCTTTACAGCAGGGCATACCTTAGTATATGTGGAAACCTAGAAAACTAGATGGACTGATTTTAAAAGCTTATGCAGGGCCTTTTCTCATGAGCTTTGCCATTATCCTCTTTATCCTTGTCATGCAGTTTATGTCGCTGTACATGGATGAGATATTTGGGAAAGGACTGGGAGGAGCGGTCATTCTCCAGCTGTTTATCTTTGCAGCAGGAAGGCTGGCTATTACTGCTATGCCAGTTGCTATTCTAGCTGGTGCCCTCATGACCTACGGCAATATGGGAGAGCATTATGAACTAGCGGCCATTAAATCAGGGGGGATTAGCATATTTAAAACCATGCGTCCACTGATTCTGCTGGCTATTCTTCTCTCTAGCGTTTCTCTCTGGTTTTCTTTTGACCTCATTCCCCGGGCTAACCTTAAGTTTTTTAGCCTCTTATATGATGTGCAGCGCAAAAAGCCTGATGTGGCCATACAGCCTGGGTATTTCTATTCTGACATTGATGGCTACATCATTAGGGTATCGGATAAAAATATAGATAATGGAAGGCTATATGATGTAATGATCTATGACCACACAGAAAATAGGGGAAACGTCAATATTCTGATGGCAGATTCTGCCACCACCTCTATGGAAGGGAATGGACAAATCATGAAAATGGTCCTTTATTCTGGTTCCAGACATGAGGACTATCGTCCAGAGTCAGGGAAACCAGACACCTACAGGCATGGTCGGACCTATTTTGATTCGCTATACTATAAGTTTAACCTAAGTGGGTTTGACCTGGACCGGACGGATGAAAGCCAATTTAAGCACCAGATTACCCTGGTAAAGAAAGACCTGGAAAATGCCATTGACAGTCTGGATAACCTTAATGAAGAAAACCTGACCAAACACATTGTACAGGTGGGGAGGTACACTAAGGTGGATTCTTTTTTTATGCGGCCGGGCATTTATCGCAGAAATATGGGGAAACCTGATGTCCTGGATGATGAGGATAGTACCGAAACAGATCAGCTAAGCCTGAAAAAACTTACAGAAGAGCCTGATAATGAAGTGAAGCAGGTAACGGATCTGAAGGAAGGAGAGTCTATTATGGCTCAGACACAGTTTGATAAAAGTAGGTTCAGATATGACACCCTGGAAGTAGGGACCAAGCAGTTAGCTGAGGGGGGGATTATAGAAACCTTTAAAGAGGAGAATGATCCTGTAGAGCTGTTAAATAAAGCCCTGGTTAATGTCCGCTCAGTCCAGAGCTACCTGGAATTTCTAATGAGAAAGAAAAAGGATGAGGATAAAATTTACAGAAAGTATGTCTATGAGTATTATTCTAGACATGCCATCCCTATTAACTGCCTGCTTTTCATGCTGATAGGCTCATCCTTAGGGGCCATTATCAGGAAAGGAGGACTGGGAATGCCGTCATTAATTTCCATTATTTTCTTCCTGGCATTTTACGTCATGATTACCCAGGGGAAGAAGCTCTCACGGGAAGATGTACTTGACCCGGTATTTGGGGCTTTTCTGCCGGTGATAGTGTTTGCCCCTGTAGCCTTGTATGTTACGTATCAGGCTACTAATGACTCCAAGCTATTAGATGAGGGAAGCTGGGCTTATCTAAGAGATAGGATAAGTATGTTTGTGAGTTCTCTCAGGGGGAAGAATAAGAAACAAACGTAAATATCCTGCAATAGTGGGGAGGGAGCTACTTCAAAAAAATTGATTTGAACAGACTACATGTTCTCATATCTGGAACCTTCCTAAGGTATTTTCTCCTACTTACCGTCATATTGGTTGTGTTGTTGGTCATGGATGCTTTTGCCATGCACTTTTCCTCTCTCCTTCAAACAGCTATGAGCGGCTCTCAACTGAGAGCTTTACTGGTTTTAGGGATTGCTAAAGTGTTTCCCGTAGTGTTACCCTTAGCTATTTTAGCTGCTTCTCTACTCACCACCTCTTCCCTAACAGAAAGCCACGAGTTATATGCCATAGAAGGCCTAGGGATCCCTCTTCCCAGGTTAAGCGTACCTTTATTGGTATTCTCTCTCCTAGCAGCACTATTATCAGCTTATGGAACCTTCAGTTGGGTTCCCCGCCAAAACCTAAAGTTGAAGGTCCTGATGTATGAACTCATGTATAATCAGCCTGATATGAATATTCGACCTGGATATTTTTGGAATGAGATAGAAGGAATTAGCATGAGGGTAGGGGCCAGGAAAAAAGAGTCTCCTTTATTGTATGATGTTCTGCTGTACCAGTATGGGGAAGAACAGGAGGCTAATGCCATCATCGTAGCAGATTCTGCACGCATGCAGCTTAGCCCTAGTAAGAAGTATATTTCCCTATTCTTTTTTCATGGCAATAGGCAGGAGGAGTATCAAGAGACAAACGAAGAACTCAAGCATTATCCTTTTGGAAGGATATATTTTGATACCCTACAGTACCGCTTTCCTATTGACTATTTGAGTGCAGAGGAAGTGGCTGCCAGGTTAACAGACCAGAATAGCCTGGAGAGAGAAGATCTGGAACACAAATTGGGACAGCTAAGCAAGCAAAAAGAAAAGGTAAAAGAAGAAGACTTACGTAAAGAAATATTTAAGCGGTATAGAAGACATAAGTATGCTTTTGCTGAGATGCATATACTACCCTTATTAAATATCGTTTTTATGATGCTGGGCCTGGGCTTAGGGAGCCTCACCCGTATCAGATCTCAGGGTGTTGCCTTTCCAGCGCTGATGGCAGTGGGTCTGTTTGCTGTATTTTATCTATTAAAGGTTCAAGGTGGCAGACTGGGATATAAGGGGGTGATAGACTCCTGGTGGGCAGCTATGCTTCCGCTAGTGGTATTCCTTCCTTTGAGCGTATGGCTCTTTCTGCGTTCCAGGCGGTAGCTGAAAAATTACGCTTCCCCCTATCAGGAAAACAATATTTTTTTCAAATTTGCCCTCCATGATTAGTAAACTCTTTTCTGATATCCAACGTGCTGCTGCAGATGCAGTAAAGACACAGTATGACATAGATATAGATCCTTCCATTCTCTCGGTACAGGAAACCCGAAAAGAATTTGAAGGAGATTATACGCTGGTGGTTTTTCCTTTAGCTAAGTTTAAACTTGGCGCCCCTCCAGTGATAGGAGAAACCCTGGGGAAGTTTCTGATAGAAAAACTGGACTTCGTTGACTCCTATAATGTCATTAAGGGATTCTTAAACCTGAAAATGACAGATGCGTTCTGGGGATCTTTTCTGGCCCATGCCGCTGAAGGAGATGCTTTCTTACGTAGAGAAGAAGGAAAGGGACAAAAGGTAGTAGTGGAATACTGCTCTCCCAATACCAACAAACCGCTTCACCTGGGACATTTAAGAAATATAGTCTTGGGTGCCAGCATAACAGAAATTCTCAAAGCTAACGGTTATCAGGTACATCCAGTCTGTCTTTTTAATGACCGCGGTACTGCTATCAGTAAGTCTATGCATGCATGGATGGTGGCAGGTAAGGAGGATACCCCTGAAAGTACAGGTATCAAGGGGGATCTACTGGTAGGGAACTATTATGTGGAGTATGCTAAGCTAAATGATATTGAAATTCAGCAGTTAATTGAAGAGGGGGTTAAAGAGGTGGAGGCTAAGAAGAAAGCGCCTAGTAGTCTCGCTGTCCAGGAAATTCTGATTAAATGGGAAAATGGAGATAAGGAGATTCGGGCCTTGTGGGAGAATATGAATAGCTGGGTGTATAAAGCTTACCATCACACCTTTAAGCGGCTGGGAATTTCTTTTGAAAAGCTATACTATGAGTCTCAGCTATATCAGTTAGGGAAGGAGGCAGTCATGAAAGGCCTTGAATCAGGTGCTTTCTATAAAAAAGATGATGGGTCTGTTTGGGTGGATTTAACGGATGAGGGATTAGACCATAAGCTGCTACTAAGAAGTAATGGAACCTCCGTTTACATTACCCAGGATATAGCTACTGCAGACGTCCGATTTCAGGATTATGGGATGGATCGTTCTGTTTACGTAGTAGGGAATGAGCAGGATTACCATTTTAAGGTATTATTCTTGATTCTTAAGAAATTAGGATACTCTTTCTCGGAGGGGTTACACCACCTTTCCTATGGAATGGTGGACCTACCTACGGGGAAGATGAAATCCCGTGAAGGAAAGGCGGTAGACGCAGACGATCTCCTGGACCAAATGGAGCAGACCGCCAAAGAAGTGACAGAGGAGCTAGGAAAAACAGAAGGCATGGATGAAGAGGCCTTAGGCACGTTATATCAGAATATTGCGCTGAGTGCCTTAAAGTATTTCCTGGTTAAAGTAGATCCTCAGAAACGT
Organism: Bacteroidota bacterium; assembly: GCA_039026975.1. Taxonomy (GTDB): domain Bacteria; phylum Bacteroidota; class Bacteroidia; order J057; family J057; genus JBCBKZ01. Next base: position 22,490 of record JBCCLI010000021.1, read on the forward strand.
ATGCTATTTGACCCTAATGAGTCAGTGGATATACAAGGACATACGGGACCTTTCATTCAATATGCCTACACACGTACTGCTTCTATCAAGCGGAAAGCGGAAACAGTAGCTCCATTTAAGGATAACCTCCCACTTGAACTCCCCTTACAGGAGAATGAGCGCTTTCTGCTGAGAAGACTAGCTAATTATCCTGAGGTCTTACAGGAAGCGGCGGATCAGTATACCCCCTCTCTCATTGCTAATTATGCCTATGAGCTGGCCAAGGACTATAACCGCTTTTACCATGGAGATAAGATTCTTCACTCAGCACATCCAGCTACAAGCGCCTTCCGATTTACCTTGTCTAATTTTGCAGGAAGTATCATGAAGGAGGCCATGCGACTATTAGGCATAAGTATGCCCGAGAGAATGTAGAAGGACAAAAAGGGATTTATTCATTTCTGCTTATATTGCTAGCCAAATGAGACGCCATAAGAGCGGAAGATTTAAGTTATAAAGAGGTATGTTGCGCTATTTTATTAGTAAAGAGTTTTTCCTAACCCTGGCAGGGCTCGGAATTTTAGGCTTAATTCTTTATCTGATCATATTTTTCGTATTTCTCCCTACCTATACTCGCCATGGGGATGCCGTACTGGTACCTGATGTAAATGAGGTATCTCTGACGGAGGCAGAAGGATTATTGAAAGAAAAAGGCCTTAGAAGTGAGGTGAGAGACTGTACCTATATAGCAGATCTACCTGCGCTTTCTGTGGTAGCTCAGTACCCAGTGCCATTAAGCAGGGTGAAGCCTAAAAGAAAAGTATTTCTTACCCTGAATCAGCAGCAGCCTCCTACAGTTAAGATGCCGGTGGTGATAGATCTTTCCCTTTATCAGGCACAAGCCAGGCTGGAAAGTTGGAAACTAGCCGTAGGCACAGTAACCCGGGTACCTGACATAGCTGAGAACTTTGTTTTACGAGTATCTTTCAAGGGAAAAGCTGTCAAGACGGGAGACCTTCTACCGCAAGGGTCCAAAATAGACCTGGTAGTAGGAGATGGGCTAAAAGGTGGGCGTTCAGTTGTAGTCCCTGATTTAGTAGGTCTAATATTTGAAGAAGCACTGAATACCCTGAGAATGAATAATCTTGGGTTAGGAGTAATTGTCTATAACCCAGATGCACCTGTAGAATTATATGGTCAGGTATATTCTCAAAACCCGAGAACTGGAAATGGAGAATCTGTTAAAGAGGGATATCCCATAGACCTCTACATTTATGGAGAAGAGCCGGAAGCTAATGAAGGGGTGGATCTCTAGATCCTTACTGCCACTAATGAATAAAGGCTACCCCTAAGAGGTAGCCAGTATTTCTGATAGTCATTATGTCTTGGTACTATCCCAAATAGGTTTTTAGCCCTTTGGAACGAGAGGTGTGTCTTAGCCTTCTGATTGCTTTTTCCTTAATCTGACGCACACGCTCACGTGTAAGGTCAAATTTCTCTCCAATTTCCTCCAAAGTAAGAGAATGCTCAACGCCTATGCCAAAGTATAGTCTGATAACCTCAGCTTCTCTTTGGGTCAGGGTACTAAGTGCTCTCTCCACTTCCTTACTTAAGCTCTCATTAATGAGTTCATTATCAGGATTAGGCTCTGCATCATTTTCAAGAACGTCCAGCAGTCTGTTTTCTTCTCCCTGGACAAAAGGAGCATCGACAGAAACATGCCTCCCGGAAATCTTGAGTGTATCTGAAATTTCATCTTCACTCATGTTTTCCAGTACCTCCGAAATCTCTTCCGGGGATGGCTCACGTTCAAATTCCTGCTCCAGTTTTGAAAATGCTTTCCCGATCTTGTTTAATGCGCCTACACGGTTAAGTGGAAGACGTACAATACGGGACTGCTCAGCAAGTGCCTGTAATATGCTCTGGCGAATCCACCATACAGCATAAGAAATGAACTTAAATCCACGGGTTTCGTCAAATCGTTTCGCTGCCTTAATGAGACCTAAGTTCCCTTCATTAATCAGGTCGCCCAGAGAGAGACCTTGATTCTGATATTGTTTGGCTACTGAAACGACAAAACGCAGGTTAGCTTTGGTTAGCTTTTCCAAGGCTACCTGATCCCCTTGTTTGATTCTCCTGGCTAATTCTACCTCCTCATCAGGTGTAAGCAATTCTACTTTCCCGATTTCCTGTAGATATTTATCTAAGGACTGAGATTCACGGTTGGTAATCTGCTTACTGATTTTCAGCTGTCTCATGTATATAGAGAATAAAGAATGTTACTGCGTTATCTAATAGTTAACTAGCAAAGGGTAAAACTAATCCAGACTTTTCCAATGATCTGCAAATTTACGCTCTTATAGAGTCTCTTGCAAGTACACCACTACCTATTGGTGCTTTCTTATTACATCACATTTTGCCAGATAATTAGAAATTTAGCCTATTATAATCCTACCTTTTGATTGTAAGTAGATCTTAGTGCTTTTTATTCGGAAGGACTTTTTTATACTCTTTAGCTAACGAAAAAGTTTCCTATTCATTAAAAAAATTATTGCCTTTTAGCTATATGAACCCTTAGCTATATGAAAATGTTATCTTCCTACGTACCTTTTGATGCAGATTAATCGAAAAGTGACAGCATGCTTCCCTCAGAAATTATACTTTCTTCAGGTGATAAGGTCTATCATTTACATATCTCAGCAGGAGACATAGGAGAGAAAGTGATCCTCGTGGGTGATCCTGAGAGGGTAGATAAAGTGAAAGCACACTTCAGCATGATAAACTTTGAATCACAAAAGCGTGAATTTAGGGTGTGTACGGGAAAGTATCAGGATCAAGAAATTACGGTTATCTCCACTGGTATAGGGACAGACAATATTGATATTGTGTTGCATGAGCTGGATATGGTGTGGAATCTGGAATCTGGGAAAAGGACATATAAGGCAGAAAAAACTTCTGCTAAAATCCTCAGGCTAGGGACTTGTGGGTCCATTCAGGCAGATGTGCCGGTAGGGTCATTAGTCTTCTCGAGATTTGCCCTGGGAGGAGATAACCTACTTTCATTTTATGAACGCCCTACAAACCCATTGAGGGAAACCCTTGAAGCAGAAATAAACAGGGTTAGCCCAGAGCTGGCTAAGTTAGCCTTATCCTTTTACGGGGCTATTTGCCACCCCTCCATCTGGCATCACATTCAAGAGAGGTTTCCTGCTGTCTTAGCGGGGATTACATATACTGCCCCCGGATTTTATGGGCCACAAGCAAGAGATACAGGGAGAACTATTCCTAAAGTGCCAAACCTTCTCAAACATATTGCCTCTTTTTCTTTCAGGGACCTACGGGTGATTAATATGGAAATGGAAACAGCCGGGATTTTAGGGATGGCAGAAATCCTGGGCCATCAGGCAGGCTCATTATCAGTAGTACTTGCTAACAGACGCACAGGCCATTTTTCAGAAAACCCGTCTGAACAGATTGATCACCTGATCCAAACGGGCTTAACTATTATGTCTGAATGGAATTAACCTTCCAGCTTCTCTTCATATGCCTCTATGGGAGGACAGGTACAGACCACATTTCTATCGCCATAGGTATTATTCACCCTGCCTACTGAAGGCCAAAACTTCTGCTTACGTAATCGCGCCTGCGGAAAAGCTGCTTTAGATCTGGTATAGCTATGAGACCAGTTGTCAGCCGTAATTTCTTCCATTGTATGAGGGGCATTCTTTAAGACGTTATCCTCTTTATCTGCTTGTCCACTTTCTATTTCATCTATTTCCTTTTTAATAGATAACATAGCATCACAGAACCTGTCAAGCTCCGCCTTGGGCTCACTCTCTGTAGGTTCTACCATGATGGTTCCTGCCACAGGCCAGGAAACGGTAGGTGCGTGAAAGCCGTAGTCTATGAGCCTTTTAGTAATATCATCTACTTCCAGCCCTACTTGTTGCTTGAAGGAGCGTAGATCCATGATAAACTCATGTGCTACATGCCCATTCTTTCCCGTGAAGAGAATATCATAGGCTTCTGCTAATCTGCTTTTCATATAGTTAGCATTTAGGATGGCATACTCTGTAGCGTCCCTAAGCCCTTTAGCCCCTAACATTTTAATATAGGCCAGGGAGATAATCAATATACTTGCACTTCCAAATGGGGTGGCAGATATAGCTGAAATGCCGTATTCCCTGGGATTTTCATCCAGCGGATGATTAGGTAGGAAGGGAAGTAGCTTATCATTCACGCATATAGGTCCCATTCCTGGGCCACCGCCGCCATGGGGAATAGCAAAGGTCTTGTGTAGATTTAGGTGGCATACATCAGCGCCTATTCTACCTGGGCTGGTAAGCCCTACCTGCGCGTTCATATTGGCGCCGTCCATGTAAACGAGCCCTCCATTTTCATGGATTAGTTCACATATGCCCACAATGCTTTCTTCAAAAACCCCGTGGGTAGAGGGATAGGTAATCATTAAGCAGGAAAGATTCTCCTTGTGAGTTTCTACTTTATCCCTTAAGTCCGCTTCATCTATGTTTCCTTCTTCATCACACTTTACTACTACCACCTTCATGCCTGCCATGACAGCACTGGCTGGGTTAGTCCCGTGTGCGGAGGAAGGGATAAGCGCAATATCTCTATGAGCCTGCTGGTGGAACTTATGGTAGGCCTTTATGACCATTAATCCTGCAAATTCTCCCTGAGCGCCTGAGTTAGGCTGAAAGGATACACCAGATAGCTCTGTAATTTCACACAGATATTGGCCTAGTTCAGAAATGAGGTGCTGATAGCCCTGGGTAAATTCAGATGGTGCAAAGGGATGGATCTGGGCAAATTTCTTCCAACTGACCGGAATAAGCTGAGTGGCTGCATTCAGTTTCATGGTACAACTCCCCAGCGGAATCATAGCGGTATTAAGCGAAAGATCCTTATTCTCCAGGGATTTTATATACCGCATCATAGCCGTCTCAGAATGGTAGCTGTTGAAGACTGGATGCGTAAGGAAGGGAGAGCTTCTTTTAAGATTAGCAGGAATTTTAGCAGGAAGATCTTCTGCATGTCCATTTAGCGGGGTGATGGTTTGCCCATTAGTCCTGGCAAATAATTCTGCTAACTCATTAAGCTCATCCCTGCTACTGACTTCATGCACGCTGATCCCCACCCCCTCTTCTGTAAACCTTAGGGTAAAGTGATTAGCGAGTGCCTGTTCCTTCAATCTAACTAACAAGTCCGCATCCGGAACTTCTACAAATAAGGTGTCAAAGAAATGCTGATGGGCTAGGGTGTACCCTGATTTTTCTAGCTGGTAGGCTAATTCAGTAGTATTAGCATGAATAGTCTCTGCTATCTCCTTAATACCTTCAGGCCCATGATATGCAGCATACATCCCTGACATAATAGCCAGTAGGGCCTGGGCAGTACATATATTACTGGTAGCTTTATCTCTTCTTATGTGTTGCTCGCGCGTTTGAAGCGCCATCCTGAGGGCGGGGTTGCCTTTCGCATCTACAGACAGGCCAATGATACGGCCCGGCACTTGTCGGAGAAACTCCTCCTTAGTAGCAAAAAAGGCGGCGTGTGGTCCTCCGTATCCTAAAGGAATGCCAAACCTTTGGGTAGAACCTACCGCTACGTCAGCACCAAATGCACCTGGCTCCTGCAAGAGACTTAAACTCATCAGATCTGCAGCCACTATTAGATAGCTTTTCTGCTCATGGACTGCTTGACTGAGTTTTTGAAAATCATGGATAGCCCCTGATACATCAGGATACTGTACCAGAACAGCGAAAACATCCTCAGTTATTTTCATGCTGTCTACCTCCTGAACCACTATGTTAATGTCCAGACCTTCAGCCCTGGTTTGTAGCACGGAAAGTGTTTGGGGTAAACATCCCGAGGCAACTAATATGGTATTTGCCTGACTTTTCCTGTCCTTCTTTCGCTTAACACCATAGAGCATGCTCATGGCTTCTGCTGCTGCTGTAGCCTCATCTAGCAAAGAGGCATTAGCTACTGGAAGTCCTGTCAGATCACTTACCATGGTTTGGTAGTTTAATAAGGCCTCTAGTCTACCCTGCGAAATTTCTGATTGATAAGGGGTATACTGGGTATACCAGCCGGGATTTTCAAAAATATTTCTCAGGATAACTGAAGGTGTTATGCAGGGGTGATACCCCAGGCCTATGTAGTTCTTAGTGAGCACATTGGCTTCTGCTAAGGTGGAGAAATAAGTCAGTAACTCATGTTCACTTAAGGCATTTTCAGTATGTCTCCAGTGGTTAATTCTAATACTTTCGGGGATGGTGTCCTGGATGAGTTTTTCCAGACTCTCTACCCCTATGGTTGCTAGCATTTCTGCTAATTCAAGCTGGCTAATACCTATATGCCTCTCAGAAAAAGAATCTGTGCGCGTACTCATATGTGATGTTCTACTTCCCGTTATGTGGTAAAATTACTTCCAATAATAATTAGTTCAAATACTATTAATAGGTAGTAATAGATAAACCTGAGAATGAAAAGATTGTTAAGCTAACTTATGCCCATCTCATGTTGGAGTCAAGCTGTAAAAAGTGTTAGCTTAGGGCCTTCTATTTCACTTTAATGTAAATAAAGATTGCTGGATACATTTAAGCACAAAGGCCTTCGTGAGAAAATGGTAGAAAAACTGGCAGAAAAAGGTATTTCTGACCAGAAGGTGTTAGAGGCCATGCGAAATGTTCCTCGGCATCTGTTTATTGATTCGGCGCTGGCAGACCAAGCCTATGAAGATAAGGCCCTACCCATTAACCAGGGACAGACCATCAGTCAGCCTTTCACGGTGGCTTACCAAACCCAGATGCTGAAACTCAAGTCAGGGATGAAAGTGCTGGAAGTAGGAACCGGGTCAGGCTACCAGGCCGCTGTACTGGCCAGCATGGGGATGCGAGTGGTGAGTGTAGAGATTATCAGTAGCCTGCATAGAAGGGCTAAGACCATTCTCGAAGATTTACAGTTTTCTGTTACTTTGAAACTGGGTGACGGGTCAGTAGGATGGAGTCCTTCTCAACCTTACCAAAGAATCATAGTTACTGCTGCCTGTCCAGCTATTCCCCCTCAGTTGAAACAACAAATGGAAGTGAAAGGGAAAATGATTTTACCTGTAGGAACGTTAAATAGCCAGCAGATGTATCTGGTAAACCGAAAATCCAGGGAGGAATTCCAGCAGGAAATCCTGCATTCCTTTAAATTTGTCCCACTAAGAGGGAGAAATGGTTTTAGAGAATCTGTAGAGTAACCCATTCAAACACACACATCTGAAGAAAGTAATACCCATTTATGAAGAAGGATTTTGCGTATACCACCACCCAAGGAAACCACATTCCTATTACCGTTTATGGAGCTGACAAGTTTGGAGAACAACCCTGTGTCATCTACGTGCATGGATTTAAAGGATTTAAAGATTGGGGATTTGTCCCTTACGGGGGAGAGTTTCTCGCAGAGAATGGCCTCAGTCTCATCACCTTTAATTTTTCTCATAATGGAATAGGAGAAGATTTACTCAACTTTACAGAACCACACTTATTTGAACAGAACACCTTTACGCTAGAACTAGAGGAAACCTTAGAAATCATTCACCTGGCCCAACATACCAACTTCTTTGGGAAAGACATGAGGAATCAGCTAGGTATATGGGGCCATAGTAGGGGAGGAGGGATTGCGTTATTGGCAGCTAATTACTCTTCGGAAATACAATCTGCCTGCTCATGGGCAGCCGTATCTAATTTTGATAGGTATGCTAAGAAAGATAAGCAGGAATGGCGTGAGAAAGGATATAAGGAAGTAAAAAACTCTCGCACAGGACAGGTATTTAAAATGGGGCTTCCCATCTTAAATGATATAGAGAAAAATGCTAGAAAGACCCTCAACATTCTTGAGTCAGTTAAAACTATGCATAAACCTCTGATGGTCATCCATGGGCAGAATGATGAAACGGTCCCTTTCTATGATGCGGAACAAATCAATATTTACGCAAAACCAGAACTTTCCAGAATAAGGCTAATCCCCAACGCCGGCCATACCTTTGGGGCTAAGCATCCCTTTCAGCAAAGTACAAATGAACTTACCTTAGCCTTGGAACTCACGACTAACTTCTTCCATGAAACCCTAAGGTAAATGAAGGACTTTAAGCAGATTAAATCAGATATTCTCAACCAGAAAATAAGTCCTTTATATGTGCTGGGAGGGGAAGAAAGCTGGTTTATTGATAGTCTGATGAAAGAGCTGGATCAGCATGTGCTCAGTCCGGCAGAAGAAGCTTTCAATAAAACCCTTCTCTATGGAGGAGAATTCCAACTGGCACAGCTGATACAGACTTGCAGGTCTTTCCCGGTCATG
>JBCCLI010000022.1:0-30754 GCA_039026975.1 Bacteroidota bacterium
ATAGATACCTATGGAGCGGCTGCTTCGGCTGCTGAGGGCTTTCTATGGCAGATGAGGTTGACGGTAGGTCTTCCGGTACATTACGCCTATCCTCAGCCGTAATGTCCTATATACTCCGTTCCATGCAGGTGGGCAAAGTCATTGAGACGCACTAGCTGCCAGCCTCTTTTTCCGTAGTGGAGTTGGGTAATAGAGGTGTTATGAATAACCGTTTGGAAGGCCATGTCAGCGCCTGCATCCAGCACCTTCCTGATGATACACCTGATGGTCATCCCATGAGAGACCAGGGCCATAGTAGGAAACTGTTCTGCCTTAGGGATAACCTCTGCATCCAGGTAGGCATGCGCCCGCTCTTCAACATCTAAAAGGGACTCTCCCCCGGGAGGCTTGAAATTTAGGGGATCTTTAGCTCGTTCCAGGAAAGCTTCTTTGGTATAATACTCCTTTCTGGGTTTCCCTTCCCATTCCCCCTGGCTGTGTTCTACTATTTGGTCTGAGAAGCTGATCTTTTCTTGAGAATAGCCTATTTCCTGTGAAATGGTGCGGGCCGTATGCGCTGCCCGCACGGCAACAGAGCTGATGATAAGGTCTGGTTGAAAGGCTTCCTGGGCTAATCGCTTGCCGAGAAGAAGGGCTTGGTTTTCTCCTCTGGGTGTAAGGGTGAGGTGATTAGACCTGCCTCCTATGATGTGGTTGTCGACGTTGCCTGTACTTTCTGCGTGTCTGATCAGATAGAGATCTAACATGCGCCAAAAGTAATACTCTTTTGACTTCTCTCAGAATAATTTTGCGCTTTTATGAAAAGACTTTGGAATAGGCAAAAGCCTGCGTAATTTGAATTCTCCCTAAGTGGTTTGACAATAGAAAAAGTCTTCCTTAAGAGGAGATTATAAGGTGGGTTTAAGACTTATTTGCCCACCCTGGGCCTCTTCATGGAGGAGAATATTTCCAACTGACCCCATCACACTACATGGAAAGAAATAAGATTTTTTTGCTGGATGCTATGGCGCTGCTGTACCGCGCCCATTTTGCCTTTATTAAAAACCCTAGAATTACCTCTAAAGGCCTAAATACCTCCGCTGTATTTGGCTTTACTAATACGCTGCTGGAAATCCTCAATAAGGAAGATCCATCTCATCTGGCAGTGATCTTTGATACCTCAGCTCCTACCTTTAGGCATGTTCAATTTCCAGCATATAAGGCACAGCGAGAAGCCCAGCCGGAGGACTTGGTAGCCGCCAGGCCTTATGTGTTCCGCTTACTTAAAAGTTTGGATATACCTGCTATGGAGATGGACGGCTATGAAGCGGATGATATAGTAGGGACCATTGCCACACAAGTAGACCCTGCCACTAGTGATGTCTACATGGTAACCCCTGATAAGGATTATGCCCAGCTAGTGAAGGAAAATGTTTTCCTGTATAAGCCTCGATTTAAGGGTGGGGGATTTGATGTGCTAGGGCCAGTAGAGATTAAAGACAAATTTGGACTACCCCCGGAGCAGATCATCGATTTCTTGGGACTTAAGGGAGATGCTGTAGATAATATTCCCGGAATCCCTAAGGTAGGGGATAAAACGGCAGTCAGTTTGTTAGAAGAATTTGGTTCTGTAGAAGCCATTGTAGAAAGGGCAGAAGAAATTACCAGAAAGAGCGTACGTGAATCCGTCATCGAACATAAGGAGCAGGGACTACTTTCCAAGGAGCTAGCCACCATCAAGATAGATGTCCCTATTTCCTGGACCATGGAGCAGCTAAAAGTAGGGCATGCTGACTTAGAAGTCCTTCTAGAACTCATGGGAGAATTAGAGTTTAAGACTACTGCGAACAGGATCTTAAATTCCAAGCTAAATCCTATGCGGCCGGACCAGTCTAAGGACTTGTTTGGAAATATCATAGGGGAGGGAAGTGTTGGAGATGAGGCCATCTCTTTTAACCAAAAGACCCTGGAAGAAACTCCTCATACGTACCATTTTGTGAAAACGGTACAGGAGCAGGAGGCCTTGATAAAAGCCGTAGAAACAGCCGGATTTTGCTGCTTTGATACGGAGACTACCTCCCTGGACTCCTTACAGGCAGAGCTGGTAGGTTTAGCTTTTTCCATCAAAAAGGGGGAAGGCTACTATGTGCCTACTCCTGCGGATCAGAAAGAAACACAGATAATTGTGGACAGGTTTAAGGCTGTTCTGGAGAATCCTGCCATAGAAAAAATAGGCCAAAACCTGAAGTATGATATGCAGGTCATGCGAAATTATGGCTGCAGGATAGCGGGAGAATTATTTGATACTATGTTAGCCCACTATGTGAACCGGCCGGAAGCCAAGCATAATATGGATGACATGGCCAGGACTATGCTGAACTATTCTCCCGTGTCCATCACTACCCTCATAGGGAAGAAAGGAAAAAACCAGCTAAACATGCGGGACATAGAGCCGGAAAAGGTAGTGGAATATGCGAGTGAAGATGCGGACATCACGCTCCAGCTAAAGGAAAAGCTCGCGCCGCTAGTCAAGGATAACTTCGTTTTTGAGAAGATAGAACAGCCCCTGATGCCAGTCCTTTCAGATATGGAGTACGAAGGGGTGAAAGTGGATGAAAAGGCATTAGGAGAATATTCTGAAGAGTTAGGAGAAAGAAGTAGTAAATTAGAAGAGCAGATTTATGAGCAAGCAGGGGAGAAGTTTAACATTAATTCTCCCAAACAGCTAGGCATCATTCTCTTTGAAAAACTTGAACTAGGGAAAGGGAGAGAATCCAAGAGAACAAAAACAGGGCAGTACGTTACTAATGAGCAGATCCTGTCAGACTTAGCCTACAAGCATGAGCTACCTGCCAATATTTTGGCCTACAGAGGATTAAAGAAACTCAAGTCTACCTATGTAGATGCTATTCCTAAGCTGATCAACCCACGTACGGGAAGGGTACATACCACCTTTTCTCAATCAGTAGCTGTGACGGGAAGGCTTAGCTCCATTAACCCTAACCTCCAAAACATCCCCATACGTACCCAGGACGGGCGAGAGGTCAGGAAGGGATTTATTCCAAGGGATGATGAACATATTCTCCTATCAGCTGACTATTCTCAAGTAGAACTCAGGATAATGGCGGCCCTTAGTAAGGATGAGGCCATGATAGAGGCTTTTCAGGGAGGAATGGACATCCACAGAGCTTCTGCTGCCAGGGTCTTCCATGTCAGCCCAGATGAAGTAACGGCGGAGCAGCGCTCAGCAGCCAAGACAGTTAATTTTGGAATTATCTACGGAATCTCCGCTTTTGGGCTGAGCCAGAGAATGAACATTGCCCGTAAGGAAGCCAAGGACATCATAGATACCTACTTCTCCCAGTATGCCAGGGTCAAGGCTTATATGGATGAGAGTATAACTTCTGCTAAAAAGACCGGCTATTCGGAGACCTATTTTGGACGTAGGCGATACCTAGCTGATATAAATTCCAGGAACGGCACCATACGAGCTAATGCAGAACGTAACGCTATCAATTCTCCTATCCAGGGAACTGCCGCAGACATTATCAAACTAGCCATGATAGCTATCCATAAGGAGATGGCTGCCAAGAAGCTCAAATCCAGGATGGTTCTACAGGTGCATGATGAACTTGTCTTTGATGTGCATAAACCTGAATTAGAGACAGTGGAGGAACTAGTTAGGAGAAACATGCTGGGCGTAGTAGACATGGAGGTGCCTATGGAGGTAGAGGTAGGCACTGGGCATACATGGTTAGCGGCCCACTAGTCTGTAGTTTCTGCTTGCTCCCATTTCGGGAGCTGTGTTAGTACGCTAATGCCCAGTAAAAAGAGAATGTTCATGGGGTACTGCACCAGCACTACCTGGGTGAAGTTAGCTATGATAATCCCAAAAATGAGGAGCAGGTAAGCTGAATAGTAATACCTGACAGAGGAAGATTTTTGGCTGAAATACCTCTCCACCCCCATCTTGAGACTGATAAAAAGAAGGGAACAATAGATAAATAAACCTATCCATCCTGTTTCCAGGGCAATGAGTGCATACCCATTTTCAGGCAGGATCTTTTTATCCCCTACTTCATGTACTTTCTTTTCCCAGAAGGCTGTTTTACCCATTCCATTTCCGAAGGGATGATTTTTGATAAAGGGCTGTATATAGGTATGCTGCTCTATTAATACCTCATATTTCTTAGCCTTTACCCACCTCAGAGTATGACTGATCCGCTTAGTGATCTCTGTACTCGGAAATAGGAGTAGAAAAAGTAATCCTACAGCTCCCACGGTACTTACGGCTACTATGGTCTTTTTTCTCAGGCTCAAAAAGGTATGGAAGAAGAGGCCTACCGGAATAATGAGTAGGGCCGTTCTGGTACCACTAAATACCATGGCTATCAACATAACGATAGCTGCGATGCTTAATAGCACTTTATAGGGATTAGATAACTTACCTTCTACAATGAACACATAACTAAACAGGCTCATACAGCTCATGAGAATCCCAAATACGGAGGGGTCCTGGAGAATAGAGCATATCCTTAGCTTACCCGTATCAAACAGCAGGGCATAGTGGCTCTCTTCTCCATACAGCCATTTATACTCATGTGGGAGCAGCCCAAAGAAGTGCTGATACAGCCCATAACACGCACAGAGAAAGGAAATCAGGATGAGAGAAATACTTAGGCTGTGGAGCAGCTTTAGGGTGCGTATTCCCCTGGCGAGTAAAAAGTAAATCAGGAGAATAACACTCAGCTCTCGGAAGGCGAAAAATAGATAGTCGCTCTTGGGGAGAAAGGGTGTTAACAGCAGCACGCAGCTATATACTATCCATGTCCCCAGCATAAAGCTGACAGGGCCTATCCCATGTAGTTTTAACGGGACTTTCTGGACAATGAGGCCTAATAGTAAGGTTCCGGATAATAGGTCTATGGCTAGCTCCCACTGGATAGCGGGGATGAATTTTTTCAGTGGAATAATGATAAAGAAAGATAGCACCAGTAAACTGATCCCAAAAGGAAGGTGGAAAAGGCTCAAGGCAAGTGTGGGTAGTAAAATGACTCCGGCAAAAAAGATTAAGCCTGTACGTAGTCCCTGCGTCCCAAAAATATAGGACACCACCAGGGCTACAAAGCACAAGAGGAGGTAGCCTACTGGATTATTAAGCTTCTCAACGATCAGGCGTTGTTTCAGCCACTTTTTAAGCAGGTTCTTGGAGGACTTAATGGGTGTATCAGCCTTTTGCATACCTAAAACCAGACTATTTTTAGGAAGAAGCCCAGGCAAATCATAAAGCAGAATGCCAATACCAGGATCATATGGATTTTCTCATTGTGAGATAATCCTAATTCTCTTAGGTAGTTATTGATTTGTCTGTGCATGTAAAGGGTTTTCTGTTTATTCTGGTAAGCGTAAGTAGTAGGGAGATAATCGCAGGTGCTGTTTAATGAATAGGGAGTAAGTGATTATGATAAGTAAAAATATGGAATGTTTGCTCCCTCAAATAGTTTGGCTGATGGAGAGGAATGAATCCCCTGCCGAATAGCTATATTTGCTTATTGATTTGAATATGATCGCATTCACTTGTATAAAATCTAGGCTCCTCCAGGTATTCTACTTCCTAGCTTTGGTCATATGTATCATGGGGATGACTGCCTGTTCTGAGGAATCCTGTACAGCCATAGTTTGTGAGAATGGAGGGGTATGTGAGGACGGAGACTGCCAATGTCCGGAGGGCTTTATAGGACAGAGCTGTGAGGTAGCTATAGATCCCTGTCTTAACCAGGATTGTGGAAATGGAGTATGTGAGCAGACTAATACAGGAGAGACCCGCTGTTTATGCGAGGAAGGATATGAGGGAGAAAGCTGCAACATAGTTTGGTCTTCTAAGTTTCTGGGAGATTGGGTAGCAGCAGAAAGCTGTAATGGCGGCCAACTTACCTTTGCTGCTCCTATAGTGGACGGCCCTCGTTTTCAGCGGTTTACCATAGAAAATTTTCATGATGCTACCAGCGCTACTTCTGGAGCTAAGGTAGTAGCTACCTTACTCTCTCCTGCCAGTTTTGAAATCCAACCTCAGTTTATGGAATTTGGAAGGGTAAGTGGACAGGGCACTTTCCAAGCATCTACCCAACAGATTATTATAAGCTATGAAATAGCTAACCCGGGGGATACACTGGAATGTGTTGCTACCTTCACCCGCCCTTAAGAAAGGAAACCCCTGATAAAAAGAACTTTTCTGAGAAGAATAATCCGATTCATAAATCCATTTACCCTAGGCTACGAGCTTTTCAGTCTGCTTTCATTGCGAGTGACCTAAATAGCTGATAGACAAATAGCCCCTCTACCTATCTTTGAAATAATTAGGGAATAATTGTTCGCATGGCGAGGCAATAATTGGTTAACATTCTTATTGTCAGTGGAAAGACCAGTATGAAGGAGCACAAGCATGCATTCAGGTTATTTGTGATTCTCACAGACGTTATTCTAACAGATTTATGTCTGAAAGCCGCCCATATGCTGAAGTTTGGCTCTGATACAGTCGTGGAAGATTATTACTTTTCTTTCTTTTATGTATTCATTGTGAGTTGGATTGCGGCGGGATTACTAGCCAATGTGTACAGTGCGACCCACTTGTTTGATTTCAGGCGCTTTCTCCAGAATCTATTTTATGTATTATGCTTTCACATCATCGTGATGGGCATATACATTTTTAACCTGAAAGGATACCTTTTTTCCCGCTTACACATTTTGTATGCCTACAGCATTTTACTAAGCTGTGTGATTCTCTTCCGTTTTTTACTTTCGGCGGCCTTTCAATACTATAAAGGGATCAGCTATTACATACGGAAGATTGTCATAGTGGGAGGGGGGAAGTCAGCAGAGGCTTTATTTGGGTATTTCTCCAAGCAGGATACTTCTGTATTCAGGTTTATGGAAGACGTACATTCAGGGATAGGAGAGGAGGCCTATGAACAGGAGGTTTCCAGTAGGCTTCAGGAATTACAGGCTTTCTGCCTATCTGAGCAAATAAATGAGATCTATTTCTCTCTTCCTTTGACTTCTACGGAGTTAATAGACGAGATTACCCGATTTACTGATGATCACTTCATCCATTTCAGGATAGTTTCTAATATCAAGTTGTTAGATAAAGTGCCTGCCAGGGTAGATCTGTTTGGGCAGATTCCTATCATCACCTTGCGGAAAGAGCCTTTGAGAATATTACTGAACAGGGCGGTGAAGAGAACGTTTGATGTAGCATTCTCATTACTCATCATTATGACGCTTTTCCCCACCTTAGTGCCCATCATCATACTACTCATAAAGCTAGACTCTAGAGGGCCCATTATTTTCACCCAGCAGCGTTCTGGTAGAAAGAATAAAGCATTTTCTGTGTATAAATTCCGGACTATGTATGTGGAAGCGGAAGGAAAAGAAAATCAGGCTACCAAAAATGACCAACGGGTTACCAGAGTAGGAAAATGGCTTAGGAGAACCAGCATGGATGAACTCCCACAATTCATGAATGTCCTCCTGGGGCAAATGTCAGTAGTAGGTCCAAGACCCCATATGCTTAGGCATACAGAGGAGTATTCTAAAATTATCCATAAATACCTTTTCCGGCACTTCATTACCCCCGGTATCACAGGTTATGCACAAGTAAATGGCCTCAGAGGAGAGACCACGAATGACGGGCTGATGAAAAAGAGAATAGAGTATGATACCTGGTACATAGAGAATTGGAGTCTGTTCCTGGACATAAAGATCATTATAAAAACGATTTGGAATATTTTATCAGGCGAAAGAAATGCCTATTGAGCAAGATAATTCAGCAGATGAGAAGCAAATAGCGATATGAATAAGCTAGATATATTAGGTTCGCATATATCCACTGGCTCTTACCATACTTTTGTTGAGGAAATTGTGGGGAAAGGAAAAAGGAATGAATCTTCTTACGTATGTGTAGCTAACGTACATATGGTCATGGAAGCCCACAAAGACGGGGCATTCAGAAAGGTTCTAAATGAGGCTGATATTACTACTCCTGATGGTATGCCCCTGGTAAAGGGGATGAAAATGCTTTATAATTATGAGCAGGATAGAGTGGCAGGGATGGACTTAATGCCCTCCCTGATGAAAGAAGCAGAGGCTTTATCCTTATCAGTATATTTTTATGGGAGTACAGAGGAGGTCTTGAGCAAAATAACTGATAGAGCCGGGAAAGAATTTCCCTCCCTTCATATTGCCGGTACATATTCTCCTCCCTTTAGAAAACTGTCCCCTGAGGAAGAAGCAGGGGTAATTGACATGATAAATGAGGCAGCACCTCATTTGGTCTTTGTGGCTTTAGGATGTCCTAAACAGGAAAAATGGATGGCTAACCATTTAGGAAAGATTCACGCTTGTATGTTAGGCGTAGGAGGTGCATTTCCGGTGTATGCCGGAGAACAAAGCAGGGCACCTATGTGGATGCAGAAAATGGCGTTAGAGTGGATGTACAGGTTGGTCTTGGAACCTAATAGGCTGTGGAAAAGGTATATGGTAACCAACAGTGCCTTTGTATTTCACTTTATCAAAAGATGGGTAGGTTTAAAAATGGGATTATCTTCCCGGACCAGTCCTACCACGTTGCCTTAAAGAGTGGCTGTAAAGTAATACGGAAAATAGGGTTGGCGCTTGTGTAAAGCGATTTTAGTTTTAGTTATTATTATAGTTAGAGAATATCCAATTAATCACGTTCGTCATATAGATTTATGAAGAAAGCTTTCATTACAGGAATTACAGGTCAGGATGGCTCATTCCTAGCAGAACTTTTGCTCGAAAAAGGTTATATGGTACACGGTATCATCCGCAGAGCCAGTAACTTCAATACTGAACGCATTGATCATCTGATGGGGCATGAGAGACTTAAACTCCATCATGGAGACTTAAGTGATAGTGCCAACCTTAATAAACTCCTTAGCATTATCAAGCCAGACGAAATCTACAACCTAGGGGCCATGAGTCACGTAGCCGTCTCTTTTGAGGTACCAGAGTATACCGCACAAGTAGATGCTGTAGGTACGTTGAGAATCCTGGATGCCATGCTTAACCACTGCCCTGAAGCCAGGTTCTATCAGGCCTCTACTTCTGAACTATATGGAAAAGTTCAGGAAATCCCTCAAAAAGAAACTACTCCTTTCTATCCAAGAAGTCCTTATGGAGTAGCTAAGCTGTACGGGTTTTGGATAGTGAAAAACTTCCGTGAGTCCTATGGACTGTATGCCTGTAATGGGATTCTCTTTAATCATGAGTCAGAAAGAAGGGGAAAAACATTTGTAACCCGTAAGATCACTACAAATCTGGCTGAAGTTTCTGTAGGGATACGTGAGACCCTAAAACTAGGAAACATGGACTCAGAACGTGACTGGGGATACGCAAAAGAGTACGTAGAGGGAATGTGGTTAATGTTACAGCAGGAAAAAGCTGAAGATTATGTCTTAGCCACAGGTAAGAAATACACGGTAAGGCAGTTTGTAGAAAAAGCAGCTAAACATGTAGGATTTGACATCGTTTGGAAAGGAGAAGGAGTAGATGAGAAGGGATATGATAAGGAGACAGGTAAGTTGGTAGTAGAAGTAGACCCTAAATACTTCCGTCCAGCAGAGGTAGACCTACTGGTAGGAGATCCATCTAAAGCTAAGGCTGAACTAGGATGGGAAGCCAAAATAGACCTGGATGAGATGGTGGAGATCATGATGGAGAATGACCTTAAAGAAGTTAAAAGCAAGGTATTACATGCAGAAAGAAGCTAAAATATATGTAGCCGGCCATAGAGGAATGGTCGGCTCTGCCATTGTTCGATCACTGGAAAAAGCAGGGTATACAAATGTAGTGTACCGTACTTCCAGAGAATTAGATCTGAGGAGTGAGGAAGCAGTAGCTACCTTTTTTGAGGAGGAGAAGCCTACACATGTAGTGCTGGCAGCAGCTAAAGTAGGTGGGATCAATGCCAACAATATCTACAGAGCGGAATTTCTCCGTGATAATCTGGCCATAGAGCTAAATGTGATCCATCAGTCTTACCTGCATAAGGTAGAAAAGCTCTTATTTCTGGGTAGCTCTTGTATCTATCCTAAGTTTGCTCCTCAGCCCATGCAGGAGGACCACCTCCTAACGGGAAGCTTAGAGCCTACCAATGAGCCTTATGCCATAGCTAAAATAGCAGGCATTAAGCTATGTGAAGCATATAGAGACCAGTACGGATGCAACTATATTTCTGGTATGCCTACTAACCTCTATGGACCTAATGACAATTACGACTTACAAAATTCTCACGTATTACCTGCCCTCATACGCAAGTTTCATGAGGCCAAGGTAAATGGGAGTCCTACCGTAGAAATATGGGGAGATGGAAGCCCTAAAAGAGAATTTATGCATGTAGATGACTTGGCTGAAGCCTGTCTGTATATGCTGGAGAATTATGATGAGAAGCCATTTGTAAATATTGGAGTGGGAGAGGATATTTCCATTAAGGATTTAGCCTTAACCATCAAGAAAATTGTGGGGTATGAGGGTGAGCTTGACTTTGATACAAGTAAGCCTACAGGTACGCCTAGAAAACTGATGGATGTGGGTAGGCTAAGAGCGATGGGCTTTACGCCTAAGTATAGCCTGGAAGAGGGGATCAAGCATGTGTATCAGGACTTCCTGACTAATATGGACAAGTACGTGGCGGGCGAAAGAGTAGTCGCCTAAGGCTAAAAGATAATCGTTGATACATGCGTTCCTTCCAAAGAGGAACGCATTTTCTATATGCTATGCTGAGACTATCCATCGTAACTGCATGCTTGAATGCAGAAAAATATATTGACAGAACACTCCAATCTATTCTGGGTCAAGGGTATCCTAAGCTGGAGTATATCATTAAGGATGGAGGATCTACTGATAGGACCCTTGAAAAAATACGCCCCTTTCAGAGTCAAATACATTCATTCCAGAGTAAATCAGATGAGGGGCAGTATGCCGCTATACAGGAGGGACTGATGGAGAGTACGGGAGAGATCATGGGCTGGATCAATGCTGATGACCAGTATTTTCCTGGGAGTTTTTCTGTGGTGAATCAGATATTCTCCCAATTTCCTGAAGTAAATTGGATTGTAGGCGTGCCAGCCTTTCTAAATGCTCAGGGACATATCACTAAAGTCTCCACGAATTCTGCTTCCGCTTTTTACCAGCCTTATATTCAACAAGGAGTCTACCGGGATTACCTGGCAGGGTACTTACAGCAGGAAAGCATGTTTTGGCGGAGAAGCCTATGGGATAAGGTAGGAGGCTTAGATCTTCAATGGAAGTTAGCAGCTGATTTTGACTTATGGACGCGCTTTGCAGCCCATGCAGAACTAGTACAGGTAGTTTCTCCTCTGGCCGCTTTCCGGGAAATGCCTGGTGCCCAGAGATCCTCCCTCTTCAGGAAGGAGTATGAGCAGGAGGTAAGCGAAATAGTATCCAATAAATCCAAGCCTGCTTATCTCTGGAACGCGATAGCAAGGAAAGGGGTGATTTGGAGAAGCCTGTGCCGCTTAGCTATCTGGAAGCCTACTAAGACCATAGCCTTCAACACGGAACGAGAGGCCTGGGAGCTTCTTACCCACAAACGGCCTATCTCTAGGGCTACCTTCCTGGATATGTTACTAGAGAAGAAAATAAGAGGCTGATTCATGGTATAGCCGGGGTCAGGGTGTATCTTAACAGATATAACTTTTGAACCCATGAATACCTTATACCCTAAAACGTACTTATTCACCTTACTAGTAGTAGCCACCACCTTAACACTTTGCCAAGCTCAAAAGCGAATGTTATTCAATGGGCAAAATCTGGATGGCTGGGAGATTTACGGGACAGAAAAATGGTACGTTCAAGAAGGAGAACTGATTTGTGAAAGTGGGCCTGATAAAGGCTACGGTTATTTAGCTACGGAAGAGGGATTTAAAGACTTCGATCTTACCCTCTCCTTTTTGCAAGAGGCAGATGGAAATAGTGGGGTCTTCTTTAGGTCTTCAATTGAAGGAACCAAGATTACAGGCTGGCAAGCGGAGGTAGCCCCCAAAGGAAATCATAGCGGCGGCATCTATGAGTCTTACGGAAGGGGTTGGCTGATCAAGCCGGACTTTGCGAAGGAGGAAGTGATTAAAGAGGGAGAATGGAATGAGATGCGGATCAAGGCTAAAGGAGACAGAATCATTACCTGGCTGAACGGGGTGAAGATGATAGACCATACAGATGCTAAAATAGGGCAGGCTAAGGGGAGTATAGCCTTACAGATTCATGATGGAGGTGGCATTAGAGTGAAGTGGAAAGATATAGTGATGAAAGCCTTATAAATACTTTTGGCTAAATACCATTTCCATAGGGAGCTGTTTCTCATCAAAGGGTACTACTGAAGGGATTTGGGTATGATCCTCCGGCTGACTAGCCATGATAGCCAGGCATACAGCATCCAGTATATCATCTGAAGCTAATAGCTTTCTGGGATATGTATCCATTGCATGAGCATGTATGTCTCCACTCTGAGGGTATTTTTGTGTAAGCAGGTGCAGTCGCTCCTCATGTCCTTCCTTTGTTTTTTTATTATGATCCATGGCAGCCCCTCCATTGAGGGCCCAAAATCCTATCTCAGGATGGCTTTCCCTGATGATGGACCGCCATTCTTCATGCTGACGTAGCCAGGTATCTATTTCCTTAATTTTAGGGCAGATAAACCAAGCCTGCTTGGAGACCTTTTTTCCCATCATATCAAAATTTTTCTCGCATGCCTCTTGATACGTATGGGCATAAACGGCTGCTCTTCCGGGGACAGGGAAGACACTTGAATTTCTGCGGGGAGATAGCCTCTTCCTGGCTTCAGCATCTACTTTCCTGGATTTATGTAAGGGTAAGCCTATAGGGATGTCTATAAATAGCTGTTGGGTCTGTGGGAAGTGCGCACACACAGCCGCTATGGAAGGAGATATTCCTGCCTTCCATGTACGGTCTTGAGCTATGGCCACCCAAAACCATCCTCCTTTACAGCCATCTAGTCCTAAATAGGAATCATTCACATTCTTCATTTTTTAGCCTACACCTGTACGTTACCTAGCCAGCTTGTCTACTTACCCACCTAAGCTTGTCGTCTGCCTTAATTCCTGCTAGTTTATACCTGTATGGGCATTTTTTGAAAGAAATGACTTACTGCTCATAAATTTTTAGAAAAGAGTTACCTCTTCTATAAAAATTTCATCAACTGAAAAATCTTAACCATTTTGACCATGAAAACCTACATGCTAGCAGTCGTTACTTTATTTGCTACAGCCTTTGGGCCAGCTACTATGTCCGCCCAGCAATTTGTCTCCAATATAGTGGAGAAAGATTCCAATGAGATACGTACCAAGTCCAGGTATTCCTCTACAGCTGTAATACCAGATGCGAGGGAGTTTGTTTGGGTAGACAAGGAAGCAGTGCCCCTAAATATGGCATCTGTGATAAAGGGAATAGCCTATCCTGATGAACTTCTCACGGCCGGATTTGAGCCTATGGTCCAGATAAGTGTGTTAGTAGATGAGTTTGGAAATCCTATCAGGCATATATGGCTGACTGAGACAGACCATGCTGTGAAAGATGCCGTAGATCCTTCCGTATCTTTCCTCAGGTTTACTCCTGCTGAAAGAGATGGAGAAGCTGTTTATTCTTGGGTATCCCTGGCATTCAAATTTAATATTAGGTAGGAATGCGCTTATTCCAGGGAGAAAAATACTTGTTCTTGATTCTTCCATGGATTATCCTTTTTCCTATCTAAGTAAATGTAAAAGTGAGTCTATCTGAGACAAATGATCACACAGATAGCCCTGGGGTTCAACTCATACACATCCACCTTTTATCCTCTTTGAGGAGGTGGCTCCGGAAGTCCGGAGCTACTGGTGTTTAAGGCCGTTTCCACAAAAATCACATTTCTTTTTCTCCCCTCTCTTTCTATTCTCAACTCACTGACATACCTTCGCGCGGTTACAAAAAAATTGAAGGTATATGGTTAAAGAAATACTATCCGTTTCATTGATTTTATTCTCTATCATTGACATTGTAGGGAACCTCCCTGTCATCATTAGTTTAAAGGAGAAAGGGCACTTAATAGAACCCGTAAAAACAGCCTTGGCTTCCGGCTTAATCATGATTATATTTCTCTTTTTAGGGGAGAGTATACTATCTCTTTTTGGCGTAGATATTAACTCATTTGCGATAGCAGGAGCCATAGTGATATTTATTATAGGGCTGGAAATGACCCTTGGAGCCTCCTTCTTTAAGGAGAGTTCAGGAGAGGTAGGGTCGGCTTCTATATTTCCTTTGGCCTTTCCTCTTATTGCTGGAGCAGGGACTTTGACCACCATATTATCCCTGCGGGCTGAGTTTGAAACCCTCAATATCCTAGTGGGAATTCTCATTAATATCCTAATCATTTTCATTGTGATCAGGCTATCTGGATGGCTGCAAAAGGTATTGGGGAATCAAGGGGCTACTATCCTAAAAAAAGTATTTGGTATCATTCTTCTGGCTATTGCTATTAAGTTATTCAAGTCTAACTTTTCGCTTTCATAAGGGAGAATATTCCTTAAGTAAGCCCTGTATGTCTAGTGGGCGGGTAAATATGTCTATACTTCCATCCGCTTGTTTGGGCCATTCTTCTCTAGGTCTATCCCAATATAATTCTACCCCATTTCCATCAGGGTCATCCAGGTAGAGGGCTTCTGAAACGCCATGGTTAGAGGCTCCCGTTAGGGGGTAGTTATATGCCATAAGCCTATGCAGAATTTCAGCTAAGTCTTTACGAGTAGGGTAGAGGATGGCAGTATGAAATAAGCCTACCTGACGTTTAGCAGCCTTGGGGGCACCTTTGCTGTACCAGGTGTTTAGGCCTATATGATGATGGTAGCCACCGGCTGAAATGAAAGCTGCCTGATCCCCCATTCTTCGAATAACTTCAAATCCTAATAAGCCTTCATAGAAAGAAAGCGCCCTGTCTAAATCAGCTACTTTCAGGTGAATATGACCTATACGGGTTTGGGCGGGGAGCTGATATGCTCCTTGAGTAGACTTTTCCATACTATTAGGGGTTACTCTTTCCTTTTTCCTGTAAATACGTTTACTCCTGCAGGAATAGGATTTCCAGCTGAACGCCTGAAGCTCACTATCTGACCTACATGATAGATAGCATCAGCTATGGGGCCATTCAGCATATTCCAGTAGGGAAATTCAGACTGGTTTTTTCCTCTTTGAAAAATTACTTTATAGTCTTCCATGTTCCCATCTTCAGCTTTCACTAGTTCACTGGCCTTTTGAATATTCTCCAGGGTCATTTTTCTTAGCTCTTCAAAAGATAGGGTATCCCAGTCTATGGCAGCCGGGCGAATATTAGGGAGTTGCTGAGGGGCATTAACTATGGTTTCCGATAATCCTAATAGGTGCTCCAGCGTTTCTCGTGTGCTTCTCGCATCGGCAGAAGGCTGGTAGGTAAGGTCTTCCACCCTAAGGCCTTCTGTAGCCCAATAATACCTAAACCCAAGGGCGTCTATCATTCTTCCTGCTACGGTTCCTGCTGTGTAGGTATCTGGAGCAGGAGGAATTTCTCTGAGCGGAAGGGGCGGATTTTCCTGGCTGAAGCCCTTTGTCATTCCCAGTATAATTAAGGTGAGTAGAAGGTAAGCGGATTTCATATGTGGATCTTAGATTTCTGTAAGAGAGAAAGGTATGGATTTCCTTCCCAAAATAAAATGTACGCTATCTAGTATTCAATTCCGCTAGCCGACTCATTTTGAGAAACCACTCTTGGTTTCATTTGTATCTAAACGTGCAGCTTCTGAAGGTATCAGAAGCTGTTTTTTATAGTAGCAGAGAGCCCAGGGAGTGTCTTTATGGCTAACCACACAACTATGAAAAGATTACTTTTTCTCACGCTTTTTCTGGGAGGGGTTCTATGTACACATGCAGAAGAATTCACGGTTAGTTCTCCGGATAAGGATATAGAACTGACTGTTAAGACTACCGACAAGCTATACTATAAAGTACAGTTTAAAGGGGAAGACGTTATTTGGTATTCTCCTATATCTATGAGCCTAATGAATGGGCAGGTGTTAGGGGCTACTCCAGCGGTAATATCTCATTCTACGGAGGAAGTCAAGGAGGATATTGCTACTGTTTGGGGAAACCGCAAGCAGGTAAAGGATCACTATCAGGAGCTAACGCTAAAAATGAAAGGGAACTATTCTCTCAAATTTAGGGTGTATGATGATGGGGTAGCCTACCGGTTTGTTACGGATTTCAAAGATAATATTAGAATTATGGAGGAAGAAATCTCCTATAGATTCACAGAAAATCATGATCTTCTGGCACATGTGGTAGGAGATTTTCAGACCTCCTATGAAAAACTATATACGTCATATAAAATTTCAGAGGTCATAGAGAAAGACTTTATCAGCTTACCCCTTTTGGTAGATCAGGGGAAAACCAAAGTTGTGATTGCGGAATCTGATTTGTACGACTATCCCGGCTTTTATCTCATGAAGAGAGAGAGAGTCATCAACTACTTTTTGGAAGGTATACTACCTGCTTTCCCTACTAAAGAAGAGCGGGGTGGACATAATGATTTTAACTACAGAGTAGAAGAAAGAGCTAATTACCTCGCAGAAACAGAAGGGAAGCGTGCTTTCCCATGGCGAGTCATGATTATCACAGATCAGGACCATGAACTAGCTCATAATGATATGGTCTACAAACTGGCTCGTCCTACCCAAATAGCTACTGACTGGATAAAGCCAGGGCTGGTTTCCTGGGATTGGTGGAATGACTGGAACCTGAAAGGAGTAGACTTTGAAACAGGTGTGAACACACGCACCTATGAATACTACATAGACTTTGCTGCGGAGAACGGACTGGATTACGTCATTCTGGATGAAGGCTGGTCAGATCAGTTTGATCTACTTCTCATGAAAGAAAATGTGGATGTCCCCCATCTGGTAGAATACGGTAAGAAAAAAGGAGTAGACCTAATCCTCTGGGCGGTGTGGTATACGCTGGACAGACAAATGCAGGAAGCCTTAGATTTATTTGAGGAATGGGGCGTAGCAGGGATTAAGGTAGATTTTATAGACAGGGATGATCAGATAGCTGTGAACTTTTATGAGAGGCTGGTAAGAGAATCTGCTAAGCGGAAACTGCTAGTAGATTATCATGGCTGCTCCAAGCCCACTGGCCTTCACAGAACCTACCCCAATCTTATCAACTATGAAGGGGTAAGGGGGAATGAGTATAATAAATTTAGTACGGAAGAAACCCCTGACCACAACTTGGATATAGTCTTCACCCGTATGGTAACGGGACCTATGGATTACACGCCTGGTGCTATGCGTAATTCTACCAAGGGAAACTGGGTCATGGATAACAGCAATCCCATGAGTTATGGCACCCGCGCACACCAGCTAGGGATGTATGTAGTCTACTATGCCCCCCTCCAAATGCTTTGTGATGCGCCCACAGCCTATACCGCAGAACCAGAAATACTGGACTTCCTCTCAAAAGTTCCTGTAACCTGGGATGAAACCGTCAGCCTGGACGGAAAAGTAGGAGAGTACATTCTCATGGCCCGCCAAAAGGGAGAGGATTGGTATGTAGGGGCTATGACTGACTGGAACGGGAGGACGCTGGAGGTCGATTTCTCCTTTTTGCCAGCAGGCACTTATGAAGCCACTATGTACCTAGATGGCATAAATGCACATAGAAAGGCGGAAGATGTCATGATCAAGAAGATGACAGTCACCTCAGCAAGCACATTTAGCTTAGCCCTCAAACCCGGCGGAGGGGCTGCTATGGTATTGAAAAAGAAGTAAACCCTACTTCTTTTTCTTCTTCTTTTTGGGAGGCTTACAATCCTTGCAGAAGTCGGCGTATTCTGCAAGTAGCTCCTGTATGTAGGCTTCCCATTCGTGCTGCTTTTCAGGGATATTCCCAAAGTCCGTTTCCTTAGCGTAGCGAGACAGCAGGGCAGACATTTCCGCACTGACTTCACTATAGTATATCTCTGCTTTACCTGCGCTTAGCCCCATACGATTCTCATAGAACTTCTTTCTGAGTTTTCTGGCAGAAAGTTCTGATAGATCAAAGGTGGTTTGGGCATACTTTAGTAACATCTCCGTTGCTTCCCCTTCATCTAACCAGGAAGCTAAGGGCTGAAAACTACAGCTTACTACCTTTTGTAGCGGATTAATTATAGCTACCTACCTAGGTGCTTTCTCTGATTCATTCTGATAAAAAGTATTTTTATACAATCTGCAGATATTTCTATTCGTATAAATTATGATATTACTAATCTGTTGAATTCCTAGTCCCACATGGTATCTGAGAAAACGCATATTCACTATCAGCTTGACACCTTGCGCATCTTTGTCCGGGATCTAAATGAGGCTATGGCCTTCTATAAGCAGCTTCTTGGGATTCCCATTCGCTCCTTTAATGAAGATTTAGGATGGGCTGAACTTGATCTTGGAGAAGGGGTCACCATCCGATTAGAATGGATATATCCGTTCGCTGACGAATTTCAAGTCCGTG
This sequence comes from Bacteroidota bacterium, assembly GCA_039026975.1. GTDB lineage: Bacteria > Bacteroidota > Bacteroidia > J057 > J057 > JBCBKZ01. Next base: position 18,583 of record JBCCLI010000022.1, read on the forward strand.
TAGGTAGGTTCCTGGGGATCTCCTTATCAGTAGATGATTTGGAGAGTAGCTTTGAGAAATTAACAGAAAAAGGGGTAGTTTTTGTAAAAGAGCCACAGAAACATACTTCTGGTATTTTGGTAGCACATCTACAAGATCCCTCCGGAAATGTGCTAACCTTAGTAGAGAATCCAGGATAGTTAGGGACTCGCGGGTTCCTGTTGGGTTACGCAGTGGATGCCTCCTCCGTGGTAGTTCAGGTTTATCACATCCAGGAAAATCAATTCTCTATTAGGGAACAGCTCCGAGAAAATGGCTTTTACCTGATCTTCTTTTTCCTGAGAAGCTCCTCCTTCTGCTACGTAGGTAGGTAGGAGAATGACTCCATTAGAGACTAGGTAGTTCAGATAACTAGCGGCGGCCACCCACTTGATGGGCTGTCCGGGTGTAAGCACTCCCTGCTTGGGGATCCATCCTGCAGGTACTTTCCACTCAGCGCGTTCTTCCCAGTTGATGGAGGCAAAGTCTTTAGCTACGCTTGTTTCCTGATACATCAAATCCGGTAAGGGAACTTTGATAACGGTAAAGGGCTTGCCGTCCTGATCATGAGCAGCCTCCAGAATGGCAAGATTGGCTGACATCCGTTGGTAGTTCATCTCATTGATAGGATGGAGTTCTCTTTCATCTTCTGCTACCCATGCTAGTAGAATGGTACTGTCATTAGTAAAGCGGACAAATTCATCTGTATGGCCTAAGGTGCCATAGCCATAATAGCCATCTATAATTTCAGCAAAGTGGAGAGGATCTTCTACCAGTCCCTGCTTCATCCAAATAATGTTGCTCACGCCTAATACTCGCTTGAACTCAGATTCAAGGTACTTCCTACTTTTTCCGGGATTACGCTGAAAAGTTACTTCCTCGCATAAAATTAAGGTCCCTTTTCCATTTACTTCTATGGAGCCTCCTTCCATGATGACATCTGTGTTCACAGAAGCATAGCCTTCTCTCGCTCCCATAAGGCTATCAATGATACCTGCTTCAGACTGCCTTTCTGCCATGTGGAAATCTATACTATCCTGATCCCCTTCAAAAAGATCCTCTAAAAATCCCGGCATGCCGTACATGTTCCAATTAAAGTCTACTACCTTCTTTTCTCCCTGACCATTTACCAGATAGGTAGCTCCATGGTCCCGCATCCAAAGCCTATTATCCGCTAGGAGCTGAAAGCTGATATTGCTCGTATCTAGGCCCAGGTGAGTGAGGGTATCTTTCAGGGTCTTCATGCTTTCCTCGCTGTGTGCAATCATCTTTAGTGGAACCTTTGGATACAAGGCATGGGCTATGTCAAGGAAGGGTTGCTCGTAAGGGGGGTAGTCTACCCATCCTAGCCAAACGGCGGCCTGTTTTTCATATTCAGCGGGCATGTGAAAAGAAATAGAAGCTGTCTCTCTCTTGTCCACACATGCTAAGCATAGCCATAGAATAGTAACAAAAAGAGATATATACTTTAAGGCCTTCATAGGTTGAGGGGAGTTAGTAACTTGTGGTCGGACAAGTTCATCATTTTTGCCTTATTTTCCTGCTATGGCACTATCGCTAAGCCCCAAAGCCAGAAGAAATATAGGGAAGGTACTCCCATATGGGATTATCTGGTTGGGTACCGGATGGTTATTTGTATTTGCTGAGGAGGCAGCTACCGCTGGGTTACGTCAAATTCCAGATACCGTCATTGAACTTAGTTTTCCTGTCATGGTGTTTGCCAGCATAGCTGTTTTTGCTGTGGGCATACTAGTGGGGATTATTGAACTGGTATGGCTGGAAGACGCCTTTAAGGAGAGAAGCTTCTCACAAAAGCTTTTCCTGAAAGTAGGGATTTACCTGCTGATCATGACAGCTATTATTGCTGTAACCTACCCAGTGGCCGCCTCTTTAGAAGAAGGACTTTCCTTTCTGGATAAGACTATTTGGCAGAGATTTGGAGATTACCTGCAAAGCATCAATTTTCTAAGTACCCTCATACAGATGGCTTTCAGCCTGTTCCTCTGTTTCTTCTATTCTGGTATCAGCGCTAATGTAGGCCATGGGGTTCTCCTCAATTTTTTTACGGGTAAGTACCATACCCCTCAGGTGGAAAATCGGATTTTCATGTTCCTGGATATGAAGTCTTCAACTACGCTGGCAGAGCGCTTAGGCCATACTCGCTATTTCTCTTTGCTCAGTAAGTATTATGCTTCCCTTTCTGATGACATCATTAGGTATGAGGGAGAAGTATATCAGTACATTGGAGATGAGGTAGTGATTAGCTGGAAGAGTGAGAAAGGCCTTGCCCACGCTAATTGTATCAACTGCTTCTTTGCCATGAGAAAGACCCTGACTAAGAAGGGAGATACCTTTGAAAAGAAGTTTGGGTATAGACCTGAATTTAAGGCAGGCCTTCACCTGGGAGATGTAACTACGGGTGAGATAGGTGCGCTGAAAAGAGAAATCTTCTTCACGGGGGATGTGCTTAATGTCACGGCCCGCATTCAGTCACTTTGTAATCAGTTTGAGAAAGACTTGCTGGTGTCTGAGAAATTGGTACATCTCCTCCCGGAACACCATGGATTCCCTACAGCGTTTTTAGGTAGGTATATGCTCAAGGGCAGAAAAGAAGCGGTAGGAATATATGCAGTAGAAGAGGGCCCTGAAATGGTGAGCCAGAAGTAAAATATATTTGCCCTTGAATGTATCACGTAGCAGTGGGATAGTCCTTCAACATAAGCCGAGCTTGAGTCTGATTTATCTTGTCTATGTGTATCACAGACCTATCAGCATGAGAGCTTAAATCTCTTGATAGGTAAGATTCTGTTATATCAACAGATTTCTTACCCTTTCAAATGAGTAAGTGTTGGTTTCCGATTCTCCTACAGGAATTTAAAAAGAATGATTCCATCATCTCAGCATGTAAGATAAGATCCAGAATATAAATTTTTTGATACCTAGTGATCTAGGATCTGTAAGGATAAGATTTTGAGGAAAGAATTAGAGGAATTTACTCTGATTATCAGTCTTTTACTACTGTTTCTTTTTGAGGCATATGTAGGAATGTGAGTCTTTTTCAAGTATAAGTTAGGGCATCTATGTGTTAAAGAGTGGGATAGCTGGGATAAGCTTTCCATATTTTATTGTTTGAACATCTGTAAAAATGTGAAAAAAAATTTTCATTCCTGAAAAAAAGAGCCGATTTATTTCCATTCTCATATTTTGAGGGGTTTTAGCATCAGTCTATCAACTTTCTTGTTGATTTACTAAGAAATCCTTGAAGGAAGAATGAGTAAGCGATTAGTAATTCAGTTTTGGGGATTGAGGCCATGTTGTAAACCAGCAAAATGTTAGATATATTAATAAAAGGGAAGAAATTATCCTTACCCTTTTTTTGGTAAGATTACGTTTGTTGCCTCCTGTTTTTTCGCAAAATTGGATACACTATGTCTGATCGTTTACTTAAAACGCTATCGGCCGGCCAATCCGGAGAATACGCGCTCTACCTGGAGCTTCGTCCTAAAGTTAAGCGAGAACACCTGTCCCATTTCCTTTCACAGGCAGGGCTATCTCTTATCAGTGATCCTAGTTTTGTACATACTTACACATATGCCTTACAGAAAGAACAAGCCAGGGCCTTCTGGAACCTCATGCTGGTTCCTGGAGATGATCTGGTGTACGGATGTACCATCAGAATTCCCATTCGCTACGCGTATGAGGCATTAGCGCGTACCTTCCAAATTCTTAAGGAGTTAAGTACCGTTATCCCTTTCGAGTTGATAGACCTGGAGTTGAGAAATCAAATTTTGGAGAGAATGTCTACCTCTACTAAACTCACCTCGTATCACACAGGACTGTCAGAGAAGGAGTGGAAGCATATCAGGCAGCAAGCGGTTATACCAGTGGACTGGTATGCTTTCTTCAGAAATGAAGAAAAAATTAATAAGCGTATTCTCATTTTCACTTCTTTGGCGGTTTAGGCAGACACTTATATTTTTTTCTAATTCGTGCTGGGAGGATCTCAATTCCTTGTAATTATTTCTACAAGCCAGGCTCCCTGTGTATCTAATCAGTAAGGAACTTTTAGCGCTTTTACGGGCTTTCTTTCCCCTAATGCTACGTATGCTTCTACCTAGAGGAGGCAGGAAATTCTTCCACCTAACACCTTACACACATGCTATTCGTTGATGGATCCTGTAACAACAGAAATGAAATATATCTAACATGATTTCGTATGTCTATTAATTGTTATGAGAAATAGTATTTATCTCTACTGTTTTAAATTAGTATAATACTATTCATTTAGTGAAATAAATTAGGGGGTAAATTAGAAACCTACATATATAACTGTACTCTTGCAGTTTGGTAGGATTTTGCTGCCTGTTTTTTGTAGCGTTCAGCCAATGAGTACGTTATAAAGCTCTTTCACATTATTTAACAACCACCTTTTACAGTGAGGAGACTATTCACTGTAGGAATGCAAAGTTATGTCCATGAAGTATTGTAAACTTTTCCTAGTCGCGTTACTGTTTACAACAGTTTTATCTCCTCTTGCTCTAGCTCAATCCAATCAAGGCTTTTCGTATCAAGCCATCGCCAGGGATGCCGGCGGCGCCCTTCTTACAAATGAATCTATCACCATAGGATTTGAAATCCGACGTACTAGCCCAACTGGTACGCTTATCTATGCTGAATCCCATGATACCACCACTAATAGTTTTGGGGCAGTATCCCTTACCATAGGGGGAGGTATGCCTGTTTTTGGGATTTTTTCTTCCATTAACTGGGATTCAGAGGAGTTTTATCTGGTAACTACTATTAACACAATCATAGCTGGATCTACTAAGCTAGCTTCTGTCCCTTACAGTAAGCTGGCTACAGAGATGGTGTTGGAAAATCTGACAGACGTCTCTGTTGACACCCCTATTTCTGGAGAAATCCTGGGCTGGGATGGGTCTGGATGGGTCAACCTCACATATACCACAGGGGGAGACTTGTCTGGGGATTTACCCGCACCTACTGTAGTAGCCCTACAAGGCTTAGCCGTTTCGGAAGATGTTCCTACTAATGGGCAGGTGCTCCTCTGGGATGAAACCAATGAAATATGGCAGCCTGGAACAGTAACTGCCAATGGGTCTATCTCTGCCGGAGAAGGAATAGAATTAGATGGAAGTATCATTAATAATATAGGAGATACTGATAGTACCGATGATGTAACCCTAACCACTGATGCTGGGGGCGACATTTCCGGGACTTTTGGAGATCTCTCGGTAACAGGTCTTCAAGGAGGTTCTATTTCTGACGTGGCGCCTGCTGATGGACAGATTTTGAAGTGGGATGAGGTAGAAGGAGAATGGGCGCCTGCAGACGAAGCTGGCAATGCATACAGTGCTGGAAGCGGGATTTCCATTTTATCAAATGTTATCTCTAATACTGGCGATGCTGATCCCGGTGATGATATTACAGAATCTACTACTGCTGGCGGAGATGTAGGGGGAACCTTTGATGCACTATCTGTTGTAGCCTTACGTGGCCAGGATATTTCCCTGAATGCACCCTCAGATGGGCAGGTACTTACATGGGATGATACAGAGTCAGAGTGGACACCTGGCCCTAGTGGACTATGGTCTGCTGGTACTTCTGAAGCTGCGGTCTACGCGGAAGATATAGAAGTGGGCGCTGCCAACGCGGCAGATGGGCAGTCAGAGTACATACAAGTAAATGGTGAATCTGACGCATGGTACATAGGGGTCCAAAATGAAAATGATGCTGCTAATACAGGATTTTTTGTAGGCTTGACAGCATCTGATGATGATGTCTTTCACATCACTAATACAGGAAAAATTGGGGTAGGCACTAATGATCCTACTCACACCCTACATGTTAAGCACCCCACAGGAGGAGGATTTGCTGCAGGTAATGGCCTCAAGATAGAAAATGCCTCCACTTCTACAGCTTCCTGGTTAGTATACGCTAACCTGGGTGATCAACTCCAGATTCTCCCTTCTTCAGGAGTAGGAGGGTATTTCTCTAATGTAGATGGATCTTATAATACTGCTTCTGACCTAACCCTTAAAACTAACATTCTTTCCATGGGAGCTGTACTACCTTCTATTCTCCAGCTAGAAGCCAAAACGTATGAGTACAAGCAAAGTCTTGGAAAAAGAACCATAGGATTTATTGCGCAGGACGTTTACGCGCTATTTCCAGAGCTGGTAAAGCAGATGCCTGCTGAAAGAGGATCATCCTACTATACCTTAAACTACGCTGGTTTCGGGGTATTAGCCTTAAAAGCCATCCAGGAGCAGCAGCAGATTATTGAAGAACAGAAGCAGGCACTAGAGTCTTTAGAAGCAAGGTTAGAAGCTTTAGAAGCTCGTTTAAATAAGTAAATCTGCTATGAAAAGATATAATATACTTATGATCATGCTGCTGATATTAGGTAGTAGCATGCAGGCCCAGAGCCTGGAAAAAGTAGGCATTGTTAGTGCTGGTGATATAGCTGAGGCTGATAATGTGGTGCTGACCTACACCGTGGGTCAAGTATTAGACGAGGTAGTCAGCAATGGAAGCATAAGCTTAGTACCCGGATTTTCTGCCGCGGGAGAATTAACCGTAAGTGTAGATGATCTTCTGGTAGGGGTAGAATTTCAACTGTACCCTAATCCTACGCAGGAAGAGCTCTCCTTATCACTCCGCACAGATAAACGGCTTTCCCTAGCAGCTGATATAGTCAGCCTTAACGGCCAACAAATAGCTGACTCCTACCAAAACTGGGAAATGGCTGCTGGAATGGCCTCTGTGCAAGAGTTTGAAGTGAGTAAGTTACCTACCGGAACCTATGTGCTGAGATTACTAGCAGAGTCTACCCAGGAGGTGCTTAAAGTTTTCAAATTCCAGGTAGTTAGGTAACAAGGATACATACACATGGAACATAACAGCCTCTCCTAATTATTAGGAGGGGTCTTTTTGTGTTAATACGGCGATTCCCGGTTTGGTAAAGCACAAATTAACGTACTAGTAACCATTAGTTTAGTTGTTTATGAACTGGGTTTAAGATGAGCTGGGTTCAGCTAAATCATGGCGGGTAGGTCGTTCCTCCACGGGTTGTAGGACGGCATTGGAGGGACAATACATTTTTGCTGTGGAAAAAAGTAGGGTACGCTGCAAGCGACCTAACACTGGAAATAAGCATAGGCTTAGCCAAAATTGAAGTTGTGTTAGGGGATAAAGTAAGTGATGTGTTTTACGAATACGTCTGCCTCCTACACGGTTAGTAACAATTCTGCCTACCTTATTCATTCTTATAAACCTGCCTGCTTTCTGGCACAATTATAGCACTTAAATAATTCATGGATCAAAATTTACCTAACAGTATTGTACTACCCTTAAATCAGGTAATAGCATGACCATGAATCGAAATTTGTTGCTTCTGCTATGTTGTGTTGGGATAGCCCTCACACCCGCTAAAGCCCAAAACTGGCAGGAAAAACTCCATGTGTTACGAGAATCGCTAGATAATAGGGATGAGCTGGTGAGTAAAAACATCATGGAGAATATGTCAATGCGGCTTCAGCAGGACTGGGACAGCATTAAGCTGGAGAAAACGCCTACAAGAAGACCAGCCCGCAAACCGGCAAGCCCTCCAACCCTGGATGAAGAATCTTCTCTGATTGAGAAAAATGTTCCCATAAAAATAGAAGCTTCCCAAAAGTTAGAGACCCACAGGCTGGCACCTGATGAAAATAGCCCTAAATCGCTAGATTTTGATAATACGCCTGGCTTGAGCCATAGTGAAGAAATGCTGCTTACCCGTGCGAATACGTATGGATTTTTTGGGACAGGCGTTTCCCTGAAATATGCACCTGGATTACAGTTTTCCCTGGGAGTTGCGCCCTCGCGTTTAGCTATATCCCAAAAGTGGAACCAGTTGCAGCGAGCCCATGGAGAACTGGTCCTTTTCCAGCTCATGCAGGAAGCCCATAAACGCAAGTTAAATGACTGGGGATTTTGCCAGTTAGTGCATAAGTCTGCCAGAAAACTATATCCAAAAGATAGAAATGCCAGAGCCCTCTATGAGTTATATATGCTGTCGAGAGCAGGCTATCTAAGTAGGCTAGCTAAATCAGGGAGTAGGTTATACGTGCTCCTACCTGTGCTACAGACTCTTTACGGTGCTACCTACCTAAATGTGGAAGGCCAGAAGTATTATGTCATGGACTTTGACGGGCGACCTGTAAACGTAGCAAAAGCTGTAGCCCTTAACCTTAACTATCCTAATAGTAAGGAGCAGATAGACATGCGGCTAACTACCCTTCCTGATGTGGGGTCCCATGTCCTTACCAGGAGACTTAGGTTTACCTACAGAGGAAAAGCCTACAACTTATCTGCTAGAATGAATAAAAATCTGGTTCATTTTTTCTACTCCTACCCAACTACAGATTGGGATGTACAGCTGAGCCTTCCCGCCTCTGAGCATGTGAAAAACTCCCTGGTAGCCCAACTAAGGAGAATAGTTAGAGGAAAATCTGAAAGGGAAGCCGCTAATATGATTTTGCGCTTTGTACAGACAGGATTAAAATACCAGACAGATGAACAGCAGTTTGGATTTGAGAATTACCTGTTTGCGGAGGAGACGCTCTACTATGCCTACAGTGATTGTGAGGATAGGTCCGTACTGTTTGCCTACCTGATAAAAGAAGTATTAGGGCTGGAGGTAATAGGGCTCATCTTCCCAGGGCATGCAGCTACTGCTGTAAAATTCCGTTCTCAAGTGTCAGGTACTTACCTTACTTATAGAGGAAGAAAGTATGTAGTCTGTGATCCTACCTACATCAATTCTTCTGTGGGTATGATTCTTCCAGAGGTACGTAACAAGAATACCCAGATCGTCAGTATTTAGTAATTCTTAAAGCTGAAAAGGAGATCCAGGCCATGTTTATATGCTAAGCAGTTTGCTGGCCTTAAACATGGCCTGATCAGGTAGAGAAGAATAGTATTTTCCGCCTGCCCTTAGACAGGAATGGGCCCTTCATAGCCCTGGTGCTCTTTGCACATTGTAAGAAACCTGCTTCCCCCTGCGTTAGGAAATCAGAAGCTTAGAAAGTATTTATTGAATGAAAAATGTACCTTTGCAGCAAAATTAATGATCTATGCATTCTTCTGATACAGCTGTACATATAGGTGGTCTTCAGGTTTATCCCGAAATGGTAGAAGGCCAAATAACCCAAATAGGGGGAGTTAAAAAGTGCTGGATCAGAAAAATGAGACCAGAAGAAGGACATAGATTAAAGTGTTGGATTATTCCTGATCTGGGTACTAATGAATATGGACTCAAGCAAACTGTCCTTAGCTGGATAGAAGTAAATCTCCCCCCAGAACAAAGACCAGAACACCTTACAATTTCCCCCGCAGCGCCTGTATGTAGAAGAGGGATTCATGGAAACTGGGAAATTACTGCCCAAAAAGATCCTTCCCCCCATAGGTTTGAGCCCTCCCTCAATAAAATCAGATACACTAGGCTTAACTAGGAGCCCGAGAATTTAGGCCCTTCATACTCAGCAAGTTTTTGTAGATTAGACAGGCAGAGTAGTCATCCAAACTGAATCCCTGTGGCATATGACGAATGGCTAGCTGAAAGGATCAGCAATCTCCTACTAGGTAGATGGGTTTCCTTCCATGATAAAAAAATGAGGGGAGGGCTGTGCCTTATGGTGGATGATAAAATGTGTATCAGGATAGTGAAGGATACCCTTATGGCCAGGATAGCGCCACAAGTGTATGAAGATGCGCTGAAGAAAGAGGGAGTGAGAGAAATGGACTTTACAGGAAGACCTTTTAAAGGCTATGTTTTTGTTTCTCCTGAAGCCTTGGGTAGGGAGGAAGAATTAGCCTATTGGGTAGATGCATATTTAGCATTTACTCCCCTGGTAAAATCCAGCAAAAAGAAGAAAAAGACTCATCAATAGTTAATCTTATTCTATTTCTACCAAATGACCCCTAAAGAAAAACACCTTATCACTTTCCAGAATATCAGCATTATGGCCCATGCTGATGGAGAATTTAGAGAGGAAGAGATTAGGCTACTCGCAGAAATGGCCCGTGGTATGGGCTTAAGTCAGGATGAATTTGGAGAAATAATTCAGAATGTAGCTAGCCTGGACTTTATCATCCCTGAAGATGATGTAGAGTGCGAACACGAGTTAAGGATGGTAGTCCTTACCATGATCACTGATGGGGAAATAGACCCAAGAGAATATGACAGCCTGTTGGGTTTTGCCAGGAGAATGAACATTAGTAAAGAATATGTAGATAAGGTGATAGAATTTTACCTGTACAAGCAGAAGGAAAGGCTTGAAAATCTGGCAGTATTCCAGAATCTCTATTTGGTGGCCATTGCTGATGGAGAAATAGATGATAAGGAAGAAGCGCTTTTATTAGAAGCGGCGGAGACACTAGGTATGCTACAGTCAGATCTGGATTACGTGTATAATAATGCGGAGGAGCTGAGCTTAATTATCCCTGAAGAGGAAGAGGAAAGGGAACAGTCCCTCAGAAACCTCATCTATATGATGATCATTGATGGGGAGATAGATGATAGGGAGTACCAGATCTGTCTTTCCTTTGCTAACTCCATAGGGTATGGAGAAGAAAAGATAGGACTGGTTATCACTTCCTATGAAGAGCAGAAAAAAAAGGAACAGGAAGAGAGAGAAATCATTCTTCAGACCAATATAGATGTTTATCTGGATCTGTATAATGGCCTAAAAAAGATCCCTAAATCGCCCGTAGAAATTATAGATTTAGTAGAAGAGTTAGCCATATCCCAAACCTGGGATACCGTTATAGGCCCAGAAGAATCTCACGATACAGCCTTTTACGGCCTAATGTGGCTGCTGTACACGCGTATAGTAGGAATGAACCATGATATGCTGGTTATGCTTCCTCTACACCTGGATCTTGCCAGAAAGAAAAACCACCTGGGAGATCTGCATAAGTTCATGCTTGAGGCAGAGCAGAGGCATGGAAGAACCTATATTAGCCTGCCTGATAAACCGCTCCCTGAGATTAAAGCTGATCTGAAGGAGTTTTTCGATAAGCTGACAATTTAGTGGCACTTGTATTCTGCATGGATTGACTGTCACGTCTAAGGAATGTGAGGTGCTATATAAATGTTAACCAAGTTGACACTCGGCTGATCTATTGAAGAACATGTATGGCAAAAAAGAAAGGGATTTTTTCCGCCTCAGGGAAAAACCAACGCTATGGAGGTGAGCTAAGTTTTCAGGATAACCTGGAAGCCCTTCAGTTTATCCCACCCTTCCTGAAAATGATTTGGGAAACGCATAAGGGGTATAGCCTCACAAACATCATTCTGAGGGTTATACAAGCAGGTATACCGGTTACTACCTTGTATATAGGGAAGCTGATTATAGATGAAGTAATACGATTATCTGAGGTAGGTGCTAATGCTGATAAAACCTATCTGTGGACCATCATCGGGATTGAGCTTGGAATTGCGATTTTCTCGGCACTCCTCAGCCGGGGAATTAGCTTAGTGGATGCCCTGTTAGGGGATTTATTTGCGAATCAAACATCGGTAGCCCTAATGAGGCAGGCAGCCTCCCTGGATCTCCCTCAGTTTGAAGATTCTACCTTCTTCGATAAGCTGGAACGGGCAAGGAGGCAAACCACTAGTCGCGTCATGCTTATGTCTCAGTTCCTAACCCAAATCCAGGATCTAATTACCATATTCTTCCTGGCAGTAGGCCTGGTAGCTTTTAATCCATGGCTTATTCTCATTCTGATCATAGCTGTCATTCCTTCCTTCATTAATGAAACCCATTTTAACCAGAGGGGCTATTCATTAGCTAGAAGCTGGACCCCACAGCGGAGGGAACTGGACTATTTGAGGTATGTGGGGGCCAGCAATGAAACTGCCAAGGAGGTAAAGATTTTTGGGTTGGCAGACTTTCTTTCTGATCGCTTTGCCCAGGTAGCTGATAAATATTATCAGGCTAATAAGAAGCTCGCTATTCAACGGGCTGGCTGGGGTATTCTCTTTGGCTCCCTGGGAGACTTAGGTTACTATGCTGCCTATGTGGTGATTGTATTACAAACTATCTCGGGAGAAATAACCATTGGGGATCTTACTTTCTTAGCTGGTTCCTTC
>JBCCLI010000023.1:0-29614 GCA_039026975.1 Bacteroidota bacterium
CCTCCTCTTTGGTGCCTTCGGAACCATAGCCATTCTCGGTACTGTATTCGCTTTTTCTTATAAAATGCAAAAAGCCAAATTGGAGGCCGAAAACGGAGGAGCCTCAAATACTGCTGAAATCCTGAAGGAACTTAAACGGCTTAGTAGCAATCAATCCCGTATGCTTAAGAGGATAGAGTCCCTGGAAGCTATCATAGTAGATAATGATATGAATGATCTGGAGACGGGGCTTTCCAGTAAGATGGAGGAGAAGGAGGATGCCTCTAATTCTACCGCTACGACTTTGGACAAAGACATTAACCTATAAACAGAATTATCATATTATGGAAGGTCAGGAGATTTTTCAGATCATGGCTACTATAAGGACATTTATTTTTCTTGGTACACCAGTATTTATTGCCTATTTCGTAGGGAAGTTTATTTACAAAACAAGGAAGGCTAAGTATGAGGCTATGGGGGGAAATAGCGAACTAAAAGAAGAAATACAGAAATTATTGACATCAAATAAGACTTTGGAGAAAAGGGTAGAGTCCCTGGAAGCTATCATAGTAGATAATGATATGAATGACCTGGAAACGGGGCTTTCCAGTAAGATGGAGGAGAGGGAAGATGCCTCTATCTCTACCACTATTACTTTGGACAAAGACATTAACCTATAACACATCAAACACACTTAACACATGGGACCAGGAGAAGTACTAACTATGGCCATCATTTTTGGGAGTATAACCCTCACGGCATTCTCCATAGGAAATTTCATTTATAAAACCAGAAGGGAGAAATACAGGGCTATGGGAGGCTCTGAAGAAATAAAAAGAGAGCTGAAGAAAGTATTGGATGAGAATAAATCTATCAAAAAACGTCTGGAATCTTTGGAGGCTATTGTAGTGGATGCTGATTTAGAAAAATTACAGACCAGCTTTTCATCAGAAGTAGGAACAGAGATAGAAGAGCTCAGAAAGCTAAATAAGGGAGAGCTTGAGGAGGGAATATAATAGATCATCCCACCATGTAATGACAGAAATAAGGGATCATACCTTTGAAAAAGAGCAAGAAGATATAAAGTTGTTTCTGGACTTAAATCTTTGAAGAGAAATACGATGACAAAACCCTCTGACAACTTACTGCTAAAGGGTTCCACCTACGGAGTACTACAGGTAGGTAGATAGATAAAAAAAGGTTATCACGGAGAAATAAAGGTTCACTAATACTTCAATTGGTTTAGGTGAAATTTTAATGGGCTTCATCCAGCTATCATGTCTTCTGTATTTTGCTAGCAGACAAGGTGAGTTTTTATCTGTTGTTCCATGGAATTCATCAGTAAAGAGTGATGGCTAATCAGATGTTAATGCTGTATATACTCTCCTTTATGGTTGAGTAGTACATCTGTTTTTACACACCACTCTGCTTGTCTATCTTTCAATGAGTATGAGTTAGATATAAAAGTAGAAACGGTAGAAAGGTTAGTAAATAGGTCTTGGAGATGTATCTACCGTATGTTTTATGGCTTTCCGAAAAGGAAACTAATAAGTGATACCGTGTACTAGGCAGTAGCCTAATAAGGTAAATGTAAAGTTCTCCCTAAAAATTATATCTACCCACAAGAGCTGGTTCAGCCGCCACAAGCGATATGCTGACCAGCATTTTCTGCAGCGACTATCCTCGTCATACATTTTTATTAGGATAGGTTTGTCTATATCCTTTTAGCAAGGTCTATCAGAAAGAATGTTCTTTTTATGGGTGCATTAGCTTATTAGATGCCATTATTCCTACAGGAGTTTACGAGCATCAATTACCGAAGATTAGGTACTGTTACAGAAAAAGGAGGTAGTTAGTAAGTCCTGCTAGCTAAGTGATTTTTTTAAGGAATTTCAAAAAACTTCGATGAATATTAGGCAGGGGACTTTATCTGAAAAAGGGGGGCAAGGCCTTTGATTAAGAAGAGCATTAGGTGAGTAAATACTCACATAAAAAAGTTATGTATATATATATCTTATGCAGTATGGGTTATTATGTGTAGCCATAATATACGAATTATAATTTTTTGTGAATTACCCAACAATTTATAGCTTATATTAGATTTGACAAGTGTGATTGTTTGGGGAACTATAATATGTAAAAGTCGACTAAACCCTAAACTTTTCTCCTTTCAGTCCCCTAGAGCTTTTTACGATTTAACTACACGCTGATTATGATAAAAAATGCTAGATTACCTTTTCTATTTTTTCTACTATCATTTTGGTTGATATTGGGTTATTCCCAAGGAAAGAAAGAAAGTCTCACTCGTATCAATTCTATTGAAAAGGAGTATCTTCAAAAGGGAGAAATTAGGAAATCTGTCAATGCAGATATGCCTAATTTTTTACAAGAAATCCTTCCATCAAATTTGTCTCTATTAAGACCTATTCAGAATATTCCGAAAGGGAAAAGTCTTCCCGTTCAGCAGGTTCCAGGAAGGTCTATTTTACCCAATAACCAAATTGTAAAAGTCATCTCTCCTGAAGATGTGGGAAAGACTTTCTCTTCAACATCTATTACGCCTCAAGAAGGGTGGGAAGCCGTCATCACAGAAGATTTTGAAGGTGTATTTCCTGGAGAATGGAGAACCTATTCTGCGGGAAGTGATGTTGATGCATATTGGGATGATGTGAGTGCAAGAGCCAACACGGGTTTTTGGAGTGGATTCTGTGCTGATGAAGGAGCTGATAAAGTTCCTACAGGAGCTAATTATCCTGATAATATGGATTCCTGGATGGTCTATGGACCTTTTGATTTAAGTGATGCCTCAGATGCCAGGTTATCCTTTTATGATTGGCTAGACTCGGAATCAGGCTATGACTACCTAAAATATCACGTCTCTATAGATGGAACTAATTTTTATGGAGAGGATATTTCAGGGAACTCTGGGGGATGGGAATTCCGATCTATGGATCTCAAAAATGTACCGGTTCTAGGAGATGTTACAGGACAGTCTCAAGTATGGATTGCCTTTATTTTTACTACAGACGGAAGCGTTAATGGATATGAAGGAGCCTATGTAGATGATATTCTACTCGAAAAGAACACGGAAGGTAGTTCTTTACCAGATTTAGTATTATCAGAATTTACATTAAGTAGTAACATATGGACAGTAGGTAGCTCAATTTTAGTTGGCCTAACAGAAACTAACCTTGGAACTGCAAGTGCAGGGGCACATCGGACTCGATTAGTATTATCAGATGATACCTTCATTGAGATATCTGAACGTCAATTGGGTAATGACTTAGCCTTTGGATCAATGGAAATAGACCAATCTATTTCGCAAAATTCTGTTTTTAACGTACCAGATATACCAGCGGGAGATTATTATGTAGGAATAATAGTAGATGTATTTGATGAAGTTACAGAATTGATCGAAGAGAACTTCTACTTTTGGACAACCCCAGTAACAATTTCTAATGGGATCAGCCCTCAAGATTTAGTCGTTTCTCCTAGGTCAGTTATCATTAATGAAGAAGGATATACTAAAAGTTTATCACCTTCAAAAAGACAACCTACGACAGTTTCACAAGCCTCTGACTTTGTGAAAAATCAACTTATAGTTAAGCTGAAGAATGCCTCAATAAATAATCTTGGTACCCTAAATAAAGCTGATCTTGGACTCGACTTATTAAGTAGGAAGTATCAAGTGAAAGTATTGGATCAAATAGGTCCAGCAAGAGGCCAGAATACTGTATTGGGTAGTACCCTTCTAATTCAATTTGAGTATGAAGATATACAGCAGGTCATACAGACGTATGAGTCTCTAGACATAGTTGAATATGCAGAGCCAAATTATTACGATACGAATTTAGCTATTCCATTTTCCGAGACGACAGTAAGTGATCCCTTGTACACACTTCAATGGGGCCTTAAGAATACTGGTAATGCTTTCTCCTATAATGGAAACAGAGTGGGAACTGTTGGAGAAGATATTAACATTGAACCAGCTTGGAACATTACTCAAGGATCTGAGGATATTATTGTTGCGGTAATTGATAACGGAATAGATTTAAACCACCCTGAGTTTGCAGGAAGGCTGGTTCCTGGGTATGATTTCCTGAATAGTGATAATGAACCAGAGGCAGTTGGAGAAGATAATCATGGAAATGCATGTACAGGTATTATTGGTGCAGCAAATGATGGAGTAGGGGTCATTGGAGTGGCACCGGGAGTACGGTTAATGCCTATCAAATCTCATGAAGGAAGATCTGCTCCAAGGTCAAACGTTATTCAAGGAATTTATTTTGCAGTAGAAAATGGAGCTAGGGTGATTAGTATTAGCTTGGGAAGTAATGTATTTTCAGCTAGCTATGAAGAGGCCATTAACTTTGCGTTTTCAAATGGAGTCATTGTTCTTAGTTCTGCTGGAAATGATAACTTAGATAATTCCATTACTCCTAACTATCCTTCTTCTTATGAGAATTGCCTTTCAGTAGGGGCTATGTCCCCCTGTGGATTACGAAAAACGCCTACTACTTGTGATGGAGAAGACTGGTGGGGAAGTAATTACGGAGATTTAGAGGTTATTTCTCCTGGTACAAGAATTTACACAACAGATTTAGTGGGTAGTCTGGGAAGGAGTTCTGGTAATTATGTTTCTAATTTTAATGGGACTTCCTCCGCTTGTCCTTTTGCAGCTGGAGTAGCTGCTCTTGTGCTATCAGTTAATCCTGCACTCTCTCCTATGGAAGTAAGAGAAATACTAAGAGAAAGTGCAACGGATGTAGGGCCTTTAGGTTATGATGGAGAGACAGGTTATGGACGTTTGAATGCTTTCCGAGCTGTACAAATGGCTGGATCTGGAGGAGGTAATACCATTACATTGACTAATCAGGGAGGGTTACCGTTAAGAGTAGGAAATGTATTTGATAATCAATATTGGCTAAGCTTAAATGGGATTTCTACTCCTTTAACTTTAGCTCCATCAGAGAGCAAAAGTTTTACCTTATCTGTAGACTGGGATCAGGTAAACTCTAATGATACAGCTACCATCACTATTTGGTCTGATGATCCTGATGAACCTCAGGTGTATGTCTCGGTTATCGTAAACCCCGCTTCAACCAATGAGCCTGATATTGCTGTCACTCCTACTTCCCTAGTTATTAATGAGCCAGCTCAGGGAAATGTCGTTACTTCTCCCTCCCCTAAAAGTAACCAGCTAGTCCTTAAGAAAGGGGACTATATGCCCGGGCAGATTCTAATAAAGCTAAGGGATATAGAGGTATCAGGGATAGCCCAGCTCAATGCTTCAGATCAATCTTTCCAAGCCCTTCATGAAAAATTTAAGGTAGTTAAAGGAAGGGTGCTAGGGCAAAGTCGTAATGGAAAAGCTGTGAGCGGGAACCTCCTTCTCTTGGAGTTTGATGAAAGGATAGCTGTCACAGCCGTAATCAATGCCTACCAAGAGTTGGGAATGGTAGAATATGCCGAGCCTAATTTTATTAATAAACCGATGTTTGCTGGGGAGCTAGCTACTACTTCTAGTGATCCTCTATTTACCCAACAATGGGGGCTAAAAAATACAGCTAATGCTATTTCTCTGAATGGAGAGAGAGTGGGAACAGTTGGCCAAGATATTAATATAGAACCAGCTTGGAATATTACTCGTGGCTCCTCTAACATAGTGGTAGCTGTAATTGATGATGGTATAGATCCTACACACCCTGAATTCTCAGGAAGAATAGTGGCAGGCTATGACTTTATAGATGATGATAATGACCCTACTTCCTTGCCTGGAGATGCTCATGGAACTGCCTGTGCGGGAATTTTAGCTGCTGCTAATGATGGACAAGGTGTGGTGGGAGTAGCCCCAAACGTAAACATAATGCCGTTAAGGGTACTCGAAAATAACTATGGCCTTTATGTTGATTTTATTGATGCCATTTATTTTGCAGTAGCTAACGGGGCTGATGTGATTAGCATGTCATTAGGAGGCTCCTCCTATTCCACTAGCTTTGAGGAAGCTGTCAACTTTGCCGTTAACAATGGAGTACCTGTATTTGCCTCTGCAGGGAATGATGATGTGAGTAATCTTACTGATCCGAGTTATCCAGCCTCTTTTGTAAATGCTATCTCAGTTGGCGCTATGTCTCCCTGTGGATTACGAAAGACAAAAACTACTTGTGATGGAGAATTTAATTGGGGGAGTAATTATGGTAACTTAGACTTTATTACCCCAGGTACTCGTATTTACACAGCTGATATAACTGGTTCAGGTGGGTATGCTAGCGGAAACTACACGCCTAGCTTTAATGGAACTTCTGCCGCCTGTCCATTTGCTGCAGGAGTAGCTGCATTAGCCTTATCAGTAGACCCTACGTTGACACCTCAGCAGATACGAACTATTTTACAAAATGGATCAGCAGATGCGGGGGAGAGCGGATATGATGCTGAGACTGGATTTGGCAGGTTGGACGCTTTCGCTGCCCTTAACCAGCTTACCTCTGTTGGGGATAACCAATTCACCATTAGAAACCAAGGAGAAGGCCAACTTACTATAACCAATATATTGGAAAATGAGGCCTGGCTCAGTATTACAGGAAGAAGCTTCCCCTTCAGCCTTGGAGCCAGTCAGGAGGAATCATTCTCGGTAGAGATTAACTGGGACCTGTTAACTAGTTCACAGACGGCTTCCATTGCCATCATCTCAAATGATCCAGATGAACCATTTGTCCAGATCCAGGTGGTAGCTAATCCTCAAACCAGTAGTACCTATACCATTACTTTATCTACCAATCCAGCTAACGGAGGACTTGTAACAGGAGGAGGCAGTTATGAAGAAGGAGCTCAAGTGTCAATCTCAGCTGTCGCTAACCAAGGGTATGACTTCGAGGGCTGGTATGAAGGGGGAGTGGAAGTAACCCGGAGTGCAGTCTATTCCTTTTTTGCTAATCGCAACCGAAGTCTGACTGCTAATTTTAGTCCCACTCTAGATGAATGTCTGCCAATAGAAAGCTGGGCCTCTCGAGATATTGGGAATCCTACTTTAGCAGGAGAAGCTTGTGAAAATAGAGCCAAGGGAACTATTAAGATCAAGGCAGGTGGACGGGATATTTGGAATGAAGAAGACGAGTTCCATTATGTATATCAGCCCTTATCCGG
Organism: Bacteroidota bacterium; assembly: GCA_039026975.1. Taxonomy (GTDB): domain Bacteria; phylum Bacteroidota; class Bacteroidia; order J057; family J057; genus JBCBKZ01. The sequence goes on from JBCCLI010000023.1 coordinate 7,123, forward strand.
AGATTGTGAAATCACTGTAAGGGTTAATAGTATACAGTTTACAGACGAATTTGCGAAAGCAGGGGTAATGATTAGGAATAGCTTGAGTGGTGCTTCCAGAAATGCATATGTCTATGTTTCTGCTGGTGGTAGGTGGTCTTTCCAAAGAAGGCTAGAAAATGGAGAAAGAACAGTTTCTACTATTAGCCAACCAGAAGCAATTTCAGCACCATATTGGGTGAGGTTGCGAAGAGTAGGAGATACTTTTACAGCCTTCCGCTCAAGTAATGGAAATGCATGGGTACAAATAGACCAGGTTGAGATTGACCTAAATGAGAAAATATTTATTGGCTTAGCCGTAACGAGCCACAATGTTAGCGAGCTCACAGAAGCTGAATTTTCCAATGTTCAGTTGTTATCACTAAGTCAGGAAGCATGTGTAGATCCCGTAGGATGGCAGCATGAGGATATAGGATCGCCACCCTTTATGGGAGATGTTTGTGCAGATAATAATGCTGGAGTATATGAAATAACTGCCTCAGGCTATGATATTTGGAGAGACTTTGACCAATTCCATTTCATGCACAAGCGTTTATCTGGGAATTTTCAAATTTCGGCCAAAGTAAATTATCTGGAGAATACCAATGACTGGGCAAAAGTTGGTGTGATGATCCGAAGTAGCTTAGATGATGGGGCCAGGCATGCTATGATGCACATAATACCTGGTGGGAGGTGGTCTTTCCAACGGAGATTTGGAGATGGCCAAGATGCTTCAAATATAAAGAGCCCTACTAACAGTGGGATCACAACTCCTTACTGGGTAAGACTCAATAAGCAGGGAAATGTAATTTCCGCTTTTCATTCAGAGAATGGCAGTAGTTGGGAGCTAGTAGGTTCAGAGACCTTCTCTCTTCCCTCTTCTGTCTACGTGGGCCTAGCTGTTACCAGTCATGATAACTCTGAGATCATTACTACCCGCTTGTCTGATGTATCCTTGATTACTTCTGCTAGCGTAAATTCAGGTGAAGAAGCTGAACAAAAAGGACTAGGTAATTCCTTACTTGGGAATATAGAAAATAAGATTAAGCTATATCCCAATCCAGCTCAGACTGAAACTTTGCTAGAAATTCCTGCAGCAGCCTCAGGGGAGCGAAGAATTCTCCTCTATGATATGACGGGCAGGGTTCTAACAAGATGGACACTACCGAATGATCAAGAGACTAGAATGGTCATAAATACGCGAACCTGTTCTGGGGGTATGTATGTGTTGAGAATAGAAGGTCCCAACTCAAGCACTGTTAAGTATCTCCAGGTCAATAAATGATAAAAATTATTTAGGTATCTAAAGGATCTCTCAATGTAACTGGGAGATCCTATTTTTTTAGTCAAAAATAATGGGAACCTCTGGAGCGAGAGATTCCCATATTCTATCTAACCAACTGAAAAACTATTACTCAAAACTTCTTAAGTGAAATTGCCAGGATTTAGGCACCTTTCCCAAATATTTAACACTTTTAACAGCCTTAACATTTTGATAAGATTTTTTGAATAACGTTAGGCTGGAGGAGAGGGGTCTGTGGGAGCTTTCCCTCCTCTATTCTTTGATTTTCTGAATAGCCAGAGTCCAAGCCCCGTCAGTATAAACAGAGGCCAGATATTAATAAGTCCGAGTAGGATAGTCTTCAGGCCATTCCAACCATTAATAAAGCCCCGCTTTCCCTCAGCCCAGAAGGTAGTAAAACTTGTGGAGCTGTTGGCAGAGGCTTCACATAAATTGAGTTTGATACTACTGTAGCTGGCCTTATCCCTGAGGTACACCATTCTCCCCTGCATCCGTTCTATATTTTCTCTTACTGTTGTCAGGTACTCCTCTACTTTGAGGATATCCTCAATGGTTATGGCATTGTGTAGCAGCTCCTGATAGCGGGCTTCCAATGCTTGTTGGGTTTTAATTCTGGCTGTTAAATCAAGGTATTCTTCCGTTACATCCTTACTGGAGATATTGCGGTATCCCAGCTTCCCCCCCAGGCTGCTGATTAGGTATACGAGGCTATCAAACTCCGCTGCTGGTACCCTGATTTCAAATTCATGTTCAACTTTCTTTCCATAAGATCTTTGATTTTCAGCTGAATAATAGGCGTGGGTGTTACTCAAGTATTTTTTGAGGCTGGTATAGCTTTCTTGAAGATCCGTTACTTCCAGCCTGATTTCAGCCCTCTTAATGAGCATTTGTTGGTGGCTGACCGTTTTTATGGCTGGTCCATCTTCTCTAGCTACAGGGATCACCTGTTGCTGTTCTACAGGCTCTGCTACTTCAGCAGAACTTATCCCACCAGCACCAGGGCTACAAGAATTTACGATAAAGAGCAGGCCGCTAATGGCCATCAGACAACATTTAAGCATAAGCGTAGGATTAGTTTGATTTGTTATAAGAGAAGGGTGAGAGAGAAATTCCATAAACCCACTCAAAAAAGGTATATCCTCTTGATAGGCTTTTCTGTATTTTTCCTGCATATTTAGCTATATGATCAGGAGAATTTATTGGGGACTAATGCTGCTGTGTACAGCCTGTGCCATGAATACTGTTCCACAGTCAGGGGCTGATAAAAAGGTGAACCCCTGGCTTCCGGAAAGTAGGACTTATGAAGAATTAGTAAAGTCCGTCCAGTTTTATCCAGGTCTCCCTAATCAAGGACCAGGGCTAAAGGCGCTTTCTCCCGTGATTTTCCTGAATGATCCTTCCTCTTTTCTCACCCTGGAATTTGACGAACTGATACCTAGAGACACACCTGTTTCTCTCTTTTATGCAGATATAACCAACTGTGATGCTAACTGGAATCCTACTAATGTCTTGCCCATAGAATTTTATGAAGGCTTCACTCGAGACCCTGTAGACATTTATCAGCGTTCAGATTTCACTAAGGTTGAATACACTCATTATCTCTACAGCTTCCCTCAAGAAAATGAATACTTTAAGAAAAGTGGCAATTACATTCTCACAGTCTACAGGAATAACAGTAAGGATAGTCCTATTCTCAGTCAGCGATTTGTGGTGGTGGAACCTAGGGTAGGAGTTAATATTACTAATCTTCTGCAGACCAGAATAGAGCGTTCCAGGCTCTCTAAAATTAACTTTCAGATAAGTACTGAGGGCCTGAATATCATAGATCCAGTTCGGGATTTGAATATAAAGGTCATCCAAAACTTTAGGTGGGATAATAGCCTTAGCCTAAATAGGCCTACCTTTTATGCTAATAACAGCCTGGAATACAGCATGAATGTCATGCAGGACTTCCCTTCAGGGACAGAGTTTAAGCAAATTAATAGTAGGAGCTTTCGCCTGTACGGAGAATCTGTAGAAGTCATTAAGGAAACTCCTAGTATAACTTATGTTTCCCTATTTAAGGATAAACCTCAAAATAGAAATGTTTTTGGGCCCATTAGGGATAGGAATGGCGTCTACACCGTAGAAGTAGATGAATGGCCAGACCCTACCTTAAATGCAGATTACAACTGGGTAAACTTCAGCTTGGAGACAGAAAAGCGGGAAGGAGAGGTATATATTTGGGGTAAGCTAGTAGACTGGCGGACTACTGCTGATAATAAAATGGCGTATTCTCAAGTAGAAAAGGCGTATGTGGGGAAGCTGCTCTTGAAGCAGGGTATTTATGACTACCAATACGTCATTAGAAATGCTGACGGTAGCTTAGATGAACTCAGCCTGAATGGCAGATTTGGGGATAGAGAGAATTTCTATGATATCCTCATCTATTACAGATCTCCTGTAGACAGGACAGATCAGCTGCTGGGGTATTATCCCTTGAACTACTACAGGTAAGAAAAACTAGCTTAGGCAGTAAATATCAGCCTGACTTGATCCATAAGGCCAATAGTTCCAGCGGTATCAGCAGGTCCAGTAAGTGGGCTTCCCCATACGTCTGGAGACACCAGAACATATAGTGTGGCCACCAGGAGAATGATGGAAAGGAACAGAATTAATATGTAGTTTCCTTTAGTCATTTAGGTAAAAGTAGCTATCCCATCGGTACAAATACAGTAGAATTTGATAAACGTGCTTATTTCCGGGATGAACGTGTTTATTTACTTACTGTACCTGTTAGATGCCCTAATACCCTAAAAAGTTTTATAAAAAGCTGAAAATTCATTCTCTGTCCTGATCCCTTGAACCTTCAGGTTAGGGTGAGAATGATTTTGCCGATATTCCTGTTTTCTTCCATGTAAGTGTGTGCTTCTCTAACTTTCTCTATGGGATAAGTGGAATCTATGATGGGTTTTAGCTTTCCAGCTTCGAAGTAGGGAAGAAGTTGTTGGGAGAAATCTGCTACTAACTCCCTTTTATAGTTTAGGGACCTAGCCCTAAGAGTAGTTCCCACTAACTGTATGCGCTTCCTTAATATGGGAATAAGGTTGAAGGACTCCACCTTTACTCCTCCCATAAGTGCCAGTAGGATGAGCCTCCCATCTACCGCCAGGCTGCTGATGTTAGGATGAAAGTATGGAGCTGCAATAAAGTCCAGGATAATGTCTACCCCTTTCCCTCGGGTATGACCTAAGACTAGCTCTTCAAAAGATTGCGTCTTATAGTCAATGAGATGCTGAGCCCCCAATGCCTGGCAGCTAGGTAATTTAGGTGCTGAAGCCGTAGCAAATATCTCCGCCTGCATGAGCTTAGCCAGTTGTATGGCAGCGGTACCTACGCCACTTCCCCCAGCATGTATGAGTACCTTATCTCCTGGCTGTATATTCCCTAACCAGTAAAGTGCCTGAAAGGCAGTCAGGAATACCTCTGGGATGGCAGCAGCTTCCTTCAACTTTATTCCCCTGGGAATAGGCATTACCAGTCCCTCATCTATAGCCACAAATTCTGCGTAGCCTCCGCCTGGCAGCAGGGCCATGACCTCATCTCCTTCCGTAAGCTGAGTTACCTTAGCTCCACAAGCTACCACCCTACCTGCGGCTTCTAAGCCTAAAATATCACTGGCACCGGGAGGAGGAGGGTACATTCCCTTTCTTTGCATGGTATCAGCTCTGTTTAAGGCAGTAGCGGCTACGTTAATTAACACTTCAGTTTCTGCTATGGAAGGGGTGGGGACGTCTTGGATATTCAGCACTTCCGCTGATCCTGAGGTAGAAAATGTTACTGCTTTCATATGAATGTGGCTTAGGGAGTTATTATCAAATAAAAAGGAAATTTGATTACCTTGAGCAGACTTTGTCGTCTAGAGGAAAAAGTACATGGACATTACCCTGAATTCCTACACCTATATTATTGTAGTTTGTATTGTAATCATTCTTTCATTTCTCTACAATGCATTCTCAGAAAGAACGAATATCCCTTCAGTTATCCTCCTTATAGGGACAGGTATCCTCATCAAGCTGGGGATGGATGCCATCCAATTTGAAGAAGATTTATTTCCCATTTTAGAAGTGCTGGGGATAGTGGGACTGATTATGATTGTGCTGGAGGCGGCCCTGGACCTGGAATTAACTAAAGAGAAACTACCTGCTATTGGAAAAGCATTTGTCATTGCCTTAATCGGCTTGTTAGCTTCTACGGCCACCTGTGCTGCTATTATTTTTTACCTTGTGGAGGGGATGACTTGGCTGTCTGCTTTTATTTATGCTACGCCTCTCTCCATTCTCAGTAGTGCCATCATCATTCCAAGCGTAGGAAATCTTACCCAGGCTAAAAAGGAGTTTCACGTATACGAGAGTACCTTTTCAGATATTCTCGGGATTATGCAGTTCTACTTTTTACAGGGTATACAGGAGTCTGAAAATACCCAAGATGCAGTGATAGAATTTGTAGGTACTTTTGGGCTTACCTTACTTATATCTCTGGTAGCCAGTTACTTACTGGTTTTTCTGTTCCAAAATATAACTTCCCATGTTAAGCTATTTGTGCTTATCGCAATTTTAATTCTTCTCTATGCGGTAGGAAAACAGCAACACCTTTCCTCCCTCATCATCATTTTGATCTTTGGGCTGGTCATGTCTAACAGCCACATCTTTTTTAGGGGTAAACTTAAAGAGTGGTTGAAACCAGATGCCCTACAGCACATTCGGGAGGATTTTCATATAGTTACTGTGGAGTCTGCCTTCCTAGTCAGGACTTTCTTCTTTGTGATTTTTGGTATTACTATTTCCCTGTCTACCCTTTGGAGCCTGGATGTCCTACTAATAAGTATGTCCATTCTGGCTTCCATCTACATTGTCCGCTTTATTTTTCTTAGATTATTTCTCTCCAGCGATATTAATCCGCAGCTATATATTGCCCCCAGGGGGTTAATTACGGTACTCCTGTTCTTTGGGATTCCTGAAGACCTGAAAGTAGAGGGATTTAACCCAGGCATCCTATTATTTATCATCATTGCTACTAGCATAGTCATGACCTTTGCGCTGATAGCTGATGGTAGGAAACGAGCTGCCCTTGGAAAAGATAATGCTGCTGCCAGTATGGTAATCCCGCCAGATCAAATCTACCAGGGTTTCAAGTCTCAATTAGTTGAGAAAGAATATGAAGACCACAACCGTCTGGAATCAGGTCCCCTGGAGTAGGTTTTGGGAGAAGTATTTTAAGATAGCGCCCTCCATTTGTGGGAAGTACATAGAGTCAATACTGTAAAGGGTAATCCTATATGTATAGCTATTTCCTGCATGGCTTACCGTTTTTATGTTGGGAGGTATAGTTACCACAGACCATGGAAGGTTCTGAATAAAGTGGGTAAGTTTATTCTTAGCTTCTATAACAGGTAGGTCTGCTTTCATAGCTAGTTGGAAAGAATAACTTTGGACAGTATCTGAAGGGTTTTTTATGGTAAGCGTTTTTAGCGGCAGAACGGAGTAGGGGATGAAGGTCTCTTCTCCATTTTCTACTTCTACTTTGACGGAGAGTTCTTCAAAATTTATGACTTTAGCTGCCAGCTTTTCGAATGCTATCAACTGACCCTTTCGGAAGGGCTTAGTAAGTCTGATAATAAGGCCAGTGAAAAAGTTAATGAGGGTATTTTTCAGTAAGAAACTGATGGCTAGTATTAGCAGTAAGCCCACTAAGGGCCAGGGAGCTACAAATAGGAAAAGCCCTACTATGCCATATACTGTCCAAACCAGGGTTTCTGATAAGGCTGCTGAAATATAAGTAGCTCTTAACCTCCCCCTAGCCCTAAGAAAGGGAACTATCTGGTTCCGCCACAGCCTATAAAATAACCAGATTAGGAGACCTGCCACCAACCAGATAGCATAGCTGGTATATGGAATTTTGATGGCCTGTATAGTAATATCATTCATATGCTTAGGCGTTCAGGAGTTGGGCTTTTTTAAGGCTGTTGATGATGTAAGGATATAAGTAGGGGTTAATGCCTATGGTAATCTTATTTAGCCTGATTAATAAATTGGCTCTGATCAGGTCCTGTACCCATAGATTTACCCTGGCTTTTTCCTCATTTGGGAAAATACGCGTTAGCTGCAAGGAGCTAAGCTGCTTATGAAAGACAAACTGGCTTAACACTACCAGCCATTCCTTCTCTTCTATTGCGGGCATTTGGAGCTCCTCCGGATCCTTAATATAGAGGGTGTGATTTTTGACTTTCTCTATGTTTTTCAGCCACATCCTAAGGGCTACCCCTATATTTCCATCAGAGATAAGCTTGTACTTTTTGAAAAGGGTCTCCCATTCGGTAGCATTTATTTCTTTCTCTGGTAGATCCTGATACATGAGGTCTAGTCCCCCAGAGTAATGCCTTGAGAGAATGGTTCTTCTAATTTGTTCTTCAGAAAAAGGGGAAAGTTGGATGGTATTTAGGAAAGCAGATTCCCAGTCTGTCACTTGTTTAATAAGCTGGAAGGCGTGAGTGTTACAGTTGAGAATAAAATGGTAATCAAAACTGTATTTCTGGATAAGGTCTACCAGTTGGTAGATAATCTCATATCCCTGAGGGGTTCTTTCCCACCAGAGTTCAATGTCATGTAGCAGGAATACGGAGTTAAATGGGGTACTTTCTATAAGGTCAGAGACATTTCCCTTTTGGCCTATTTGTCGTTGGAAAGCCCGGGTGAAATCTACGGGTCTGATACTGCCATGCAGGGGAGGGAGAATCCTATATATAGGCCCTTCAAATAACTGGGTAGCCATATTCTCACAAAAGTATGACATGCCAGAGTAGGCTTCACCTATTACGAGCATGGCTCCCCCTACTTTTTGTTTCATTCTCCTTGCCGTTTTCTGGGCTAAGACCAGTTCACGGTTTCTGTTATTGATTAGAGAGCTACTGGTAAACTGGTTTCCCACAAACAGCTGGCGGTAGTAGAAGGGCAACTGCGCGAGTACCTCTGGATCAGGCTGAACCTTTTCCGTGAACTCTCTTATAAGGGAAAAAGTATTTTGGTTGGCTTTCTGTGCCAATTCAAATTCAGATAGTAGGATATCCTCTCTGGTTTGTCCAAGGAAAGATTGTATCCTTTCATAGCGCTTCTCCCACCAGTTAGTGAGGGCCAGCCAGTATTTTTTGATCCCTCTAATCCTTTCCCTATTCCTGGAGGCTCTCCTGAGCTCCTCTACGTGCTGGGCTATAATATGTGGGGCTAGATGGTCTATGGTTTTTTGCAGGCTATCCTCTATTACTTTTTCTATCCCCATTTTCAGATCATAGATCTGCTTCTCCGCCTTATCAATATCAAACTGGGCTTTTTTAAGAACCTCTTCCAGCCGTTTCAGGCTTTCAGGATTCTCATACTTTATCTCAGGTAAATTAAAGGAAATGAGTCTGGTAGAATCCTGGACCTGAAAGTAAATTTGCTTGAACTTCTGGGGTAGCTGCGTTAGAGAAGCTGATACAGGGCCATGAAAATGGGTTTCCATTAAGTAGAATACCTCATCTTGAAGGGAAAGACTCATAGATTCTACCACTTTCCTTTTTCCACTCAAAAATTCGTTCAGCACAAAAGTAGGAATCAGATCAACAGTAGATTTAAGGCTAGATAATTCACGCAGGGTATCCTGAACATAGCCCTCCATAAACTGATAGTCATTCATGATAAGGATATCCTCCGTTTTAAAAACCAGACTTTGGATATTCTCATAGGTCTCCTGCTTAATCCATTTCCTAAGCTCTTCCATTTGTTGCTGAATCAGCTTGATATTAGACTCAGCTCCAGAGAATAACACTAAATCCATCCCTTGTTTCACCTCTCTGGCTAGTTTTTTCTGGTAGGTTATAGATTTAAGTAAGACTATTTGGGTGGACATGCTCTTATGGAAGAGGTCCTGGTTAGTATACCATGTGGCAGCAAACTGCTTTACTTCCTGGAATATCCCACTCCTACTATTTAGATTCTCCTTTACAAACTGATTAATATCTACCTTGTAAAAGTCTTTATGAATGAGGTCGCAGAAACGGACGTTTAATTGCTGGATGAATAGGAAGAAGTAAGCTTGCTGCTCATCCAGAAAGGTCTCGAAAGCTTGGATATCTTCAGCTATAGCCTTGATGATGAGCTCATGGTTTTTCTCCACTGTCCCAGAAGTCTGAATTTCCAGCGCATAATAGCTACTAGTGAGGCTATTCATTAGATTCTTCGCTATTTCAAAGCCTCCTATGCTCAAAGCGTGTAGGAAAGAATGGAAATTAGGGAGATAGGTGTACTGGAAGCGGAATCTCAGCAACTCTCTGAACTTTACACTGATGGCCTGCCTTCCTATTCCAGCACTACTAAGTAGCCTGATACGAGCTTTAATTTGTTTTTGCCTTTGGCTGTCTCCTGGGAGAGAAATAAGTTCCTCCTTACTTAAATCCCTCTTTTTCTCGCGCTCCGTGTTCTGTACCAGTTCTTGTAATTGGTTCAGTAAGGTTCCGATAGATTTATGCAGGTAATTCCTTACTATAGGCAGGTGATCCTGGCTAAACTCTTCTTGTAAAAGCCTGAGATCATCAAGAAGTTTGATGAGCTTTTCTCGAGTTTGGGCTGGCCCACCGCTAGTGTCCAAAAGGTGAGAAATATTAGCTTCAAGAATAACCCGCATCTGCTGGGCAAGATCCTTGTAGCTGGTATAAATTATTTCTAAAGCCTCTCCATGAAAGTTAGCACCTGTTTCTTGAAGAACGTCTCTAATCCGGCTCAGGATGGAGGCTAATTCATTAGGCTCCAGCTGTTGTGGAATGACAGATGATTGATTTTCTGTGGGGGTAACTTCCATATAGTTGTAAAAAAAGAAATAATTTCAGCTTTTCCGATGAATGAAATGTAATTTTCATGCTAGTGTGAGAAACTGAAGTCTAAGGAGAAGAGGTTCATTCTCCTTTCTAATAACTTGGCTTTAAGGCTACTGCCAAGAAAAAACCTACTATGGATTTGCCCAAGCCAAACATATTTACCCATTTCTTTCTAGGGATTCTCTTGAGTCTAGCATTCATCTCTGGAGCCATTAGCCAAGAAACTCCTACTGATACGTTAGTAAGTCAAGTTTCTGATAATCAGTCTGATAGTATATCGTCTGAGCCTGTGGAGGTTCAAGAGGAAATGTATGAACCTCCCTTTGCTTATGTGCCGGGGGTCCTATCTATCAATGCAGGGGGGATACACATCCCAACACCTGTCCTACAGCAAACTCACCCCTACATGGTTACACAAGATGTGAAGCTGGTAGAACTTCCAGTAAATGATCTTCAGCTTTTTGTGAAATTAGCCAATGATACGCTTGGGTATGACATTGAAGGGACTAATGGCCTGGATATATCAGGTAAGGGTCCTTTCAACATGCAACTCACGGGGGATGGGAATATCATTCTGGACCTCAGAAGAGGGAGCCTTAGTAATATGCAGTATATGGATAATGTGGTGTATCATGATTCTATCCAGATGGATTCTGCCTCTATTATGTTTGAGAATGGAGACAGGTATGTGGGAAGACTGGCTAATGGGCAGATGGATGGGCAGGGGACTGCTTACTTTAACAATGGAAACATATATGAGGGCACTTTTAAGGAGGGGCAGGTAAGTGGAGCAGGGATATTTACCTACTATGATGGGGATGTGTATGAAGGTGAAGTACTGGATGGAGCGCCTCATGGGCAGGGAAGCATAACCTTTAAAAATGGGGATAAGTACACTGGAGAAATGGAACAAGGGATGATGAATGGAAAGGGTACCTACTTCTATAAAAGTGGCAGTGTATTCACGGGAAGTTTTGTTCAGGATGAGATAGAGGGATATGGGGTGTTTAGTTATGACAGTGGAGATAGGTATGAGGGGTATTTATCCAGTGGAAAAAGAAATGGGAGTGGTCGGCTCTATTATCGAGATAAGCTAGTGTATGAGGGAGAATACGAAAATGATATCATTTCGGGCTACGGAATTAGGTACTACACTAACGGTGATAAGTATGAAGGGAACTTCAGGAAAGGGAAAAGAGATGGGAAAGGAACGCTCTACTTCAATAATGGAGATAAGTATACTGGAGAATTTGTAAATGATAAACTAGAAGGGCAGGGCATCTACCAGTCTGAAGCCTATAGATATGAAGGGGCCTATAAGCAAGGGGAAAGATCAGGAAAAGGAGCCATCTATTTCTCCACTGGAAGTAGATATGAAGGATTATTTGAAAATGGACTCCCTAACGGTAGTGGGTACTTTTACAGAAAGAAGAAAAATAAAGAGGCCTATACCAAGAGGTATCATGAATACAAAGAGGGAAAGCTCATCTTGGATAAGGGAGCAAATTACCAGCCTAAGTAATTCATCTTTGAACCTAAGAATAGTATGCAAGACATGCTTGTGAAGCTTTATGAGCTACCGGATTATTCTCAAGAAGAGCGCTACTTATCTGAGCAAGGTATTATTATCAGAAGGCCATTAGCCCCTGAGAAGCATGTGCTCACCTCCTGGATTGTTGAGCATTTCAGCCTGCTGTGGAAGGATGAATGTGAGCTAGCCTTTAGCCATATGCCTGTTTCAGTGTTTTGGGCCATTAGGGAGCAGGAGGTTCTAGGTTTTGCCTGCTATGATACTACTGCCAGGAACTTTTTTGGTCCCACAGGTGTCTCTCCTTCAGCTAGAGGAAAAGGAATAGGTAAAGTGCTCTTATGGAAGGCCTTAAAAGCCATGAGGGACCATGGCTTTGCATATGCTATCATAGGGGGCGTAGGGCCAGCATCTTTCTATGAAAAGCAGGTAGGTGCTACCCTTATCCCTGGCTCAGATCCAGGAATCTATCGTGGATTAGTAAAAAAGTCCTAACTTCCTTTTCTACATCTACTACTTATGTCTACGTCCAAGAAGTCTGTTCACCCACTGAGTTGGATTCCCTCCCTTTACTTTACAGAAGGACTTCCCTATGTGATAGTCATGTCCTTGTCAGTGATTATGTACAAACGGTTGGAACTCACTAATACAGAAATAGCCCTCTACACGAGCTGGTTATACCTTCCTTGGGTGATTAAGCCATTTTGGAGCCCCTTTGTGGATATTCTCAAGACTAAGCGTTTCTGGATTGTCAGTATGCAGCTCCTTATCGGAGGGGGATTAGCAGCCGTAGCCTTTTCTCTACCTACAGATACTTTTGTCCAATACTCCCTGGCAGCATTTTGGCTGCTTGCCTTTAGTTCTGCTACCCATGATGTAGCAGCAGATGGCTTTTATTTATTGGCCCTCAGAGAAGACCAGCAAGCCTTTTTTGTAGGGTTCAGGAGTACCTTTTACCGGGCGGCCATGATTTCAGGTCAGGGGTTGATTGTAGTTTTGGCAGGAAACCTGGAGGATTCTTTGGGGAGTATCCCCACAGCTTGGAGTATTACCTTCTTCGTGCTTGCCGGAATCATGATGGTGATGGGTATATACCACTTGATAAGCTTACCTAAGGTAGAGAGTGAGGCTGAAGAAAAGCCGGAGAAAATAGATCTAGGGAAAGAGTTTTGGGAAACTATCCGGACATTCTTCGCTAAGAAAGACATAGGGTTAATTTTAGCTTTTCTGCTCCTATACCGTCTGGGGGAGTCTCAACTCGTTAAATTAGCGTCTCCATTCTTATTAGATGAACGCAGCGTGGGAGGATTAGGCCTTACTACAGAAGAAGTAGGCCTCATTTACGGAATTTTAGGAGTGTCCTGGCTAATCATTGGTGGCGTACTAGGAGGTATACTGGTCTCCAGAGATGGGTTAAAGTATTGGTTGTGGTGGATGGTGCTTGCCATTAATCTGCCAAATGCTGTTTATGTCTTCCTCTCTATATTCCAGCCAGACTCCTTCTGGGTTACGAGCGTTTGCGTAGCGGTAGAACAGTTTGGCTACGGCTTCGGATTTACAGCCTTTATGATGTACACCATTTATATCTCTAAAGGGAAGTACCAGACGGCTCACTATGCCTTTGCTACTGGCTTTATGGCCTTAGGCATGATGATCCCTGGTATGCTTAGCGGCTGGGTACAGGAACAGATAGGTTATGTGAATTTCTTCATTTGGGTGCTAATAGCTACTATCCCTGCTTTCGTAGTAGCTAGCCTGGTTAAGATAGATCCTGAGTTTGGGAAAAAGCAGGTTGATTAATCCAGATTTCTTTGATAGCCTCGCCCAATTTAAAGGGTTCCACAGATAGGTAGTTTTGTTTAATCATCCCTGCTTATTTCTATAGATCGAATGACTAAATTATGAAATATATTCAAATTTTTGCCCCAAAATAGACTCCCAATAAAATCTAATATTATCCCTTCTAAACATTTTTCGAATTTTTCGAAAATTCTATCACTCAACGGATTGGTAAAATTCTGTTTTTGGCATTATCAAATTATCAATAATAGTATGTCAGATTTGCGACTTTTTAAAAAAAAGTGCTTTTTCGAATAATTAGTAATTATTATCCATTAATATTTACGTATTCGTCAATTATTTAAGCCTTTTATGAAACATCTATTACTTATTGTAGCAGCACTGCTATTGTCTATCCCGACAATGTTTGCACAGCAAACAGTATCGGGTACAATAACAGATGGATCATCTGGCGAACCTCTGGTAGGGGTTACCGTCCTGATTAAGGGGACTACCTCAGGAGCTATTTCAGATGAAAATGGAAGATATGCAGTTGAGATATCTTCAAATTCGGACTCTCTTCAATTCTCATATTTGGGGTATGAGACTTTGGCAATTGCCATTGATGGCAGGAGAAAAATTAGCGTGGATCTAACCTCAAGCAGTATAGCCTTAAACGAAGTAGTAATTACGGCTTTGGGGATAGAAACGCTTTCAGATAACTATGGAGCTACCAGCTCTAAGATTGATGGAGCTCCGGTAGTAAGCTCTGGAGAGACAGGTGTTTTAAATGGAATGCAGGGAAAAGCTGCAGGAGTAAGAATCACCCGTAATACTGGAGATCCAGGTTCTGGTTCTTATATACAGATCCGCGGTCAAAGTACTATCACGGGTTCTTCTCAGCCTCTAATTATTTTAGATGGGATTCCTATTAGTAACTCTGAAATCAATGGTTCACAAGGAGCTACTGCAGGAGTAACTCAGCAATCCCGTTTGAATGACATTAACCCTGATGATATAGAATCTATTCAGATTTTGAAGGGTGCTGCCGCTGCTGCCCTGTGGGGTTCACGTGCAGCCAATGGGGTGATCTTAATCAGAACTAAGTCTGGAAAAGCGGGAAATAAAGTAAGTATCAATTTCCGCTCTACCCTATCTATTGATGAAATCACCATTAAACAGCCTCTACAGAATAATTATGGTCAGGGGTCAGGTGGAAATTACAGCCCTACCTCTTCTCAGTCATGGGGGGATAGAATTGCAGACAGAAGTGGAGGACCAGATGTGTTTAATACTTCTGGTCAGTTTTTTGAAGCTGAAGATGGAACTCGTTATTATCCTATTCTTGAGAAGAACTCAAGAGAGACTTTCCGTGAAAGCAACTTTGACCAGATTTTTGGAAATGGATTTTTCATTGACAATAATCTGAGCTTTAGTGGTGGAAATGAGAAATCTACTTTTTTCTTCTCACTCGCGGACCTATACCAGGAAGGGATTGCCAAGGCAAGTAGTGATTATCGCAGAAGCTCTACTCGTTTGAACATCAACCATAAGTTTAATGACTGGCTAAAAGTAACTGCCAAAGCAAATTATGTTCACACAAACTCAGATCGTACACAGCAGAGTTCAAACCTGAACGGTATTTACCTGGGCCTATTACGTACCCCTCCTGACTTTGATATTTCTGATTACAAAGGTGATTATTATACTAGTGAATCTGCAGCTCCCATTGAGAATAGGCAGCGTTCATACAGAAGGTATTTAGCTAACAATCCTAATCCTATCTATAATAATGCTAACTGGACTATTGGAGAATTGGTCAATAACTCAGTTGTAGACAGATTCATTACTACCGCTGAAATGCAAATACTTCCTACAGATTGGTTGACATTAACAGCCAGGGGTGGGGTAGACTTTTATGAGGATTTTAGAAAAACAAAGTTTCCTGTACATTCTGCTGGTGCTAACTCTTCCGGTAACTATACTGAGGAGCTCATTAGAGAAAGAGAGTATAACCTTGACTTCTTTGGGAGAATCTATAAAGACTTTGGAGAATCACTTAGCTTTAACTTCATTTCGGGATTTAATATCAACGATAGAAAGTATCTAAGAATTGGTTCTCAAATGCAAAACTTTATTCTTCAGTTTGGGCCGGATGACTTTTCTAATGCACTTCCTGAAGACATCACCTCAATCGATTTTGAGAGAACTATCCGCACTGCCAGATGGTATAATACGATGAATTTGGGTTGGAAAGATATGGTATATCTGGATCTTTCTGGTGCCTTTGAATCAGCTTCTACTTTTGGAGAGTTGTCAGACCAGACCTTCTTTTATCCAGCGGCTACTGTAGCGTGGAAATTGACAGAGCTTCCTGCTTTAAAGGATAATGCCTTCCTCTCCTTCGCTAAACTACGTGGTAGTTATGGTGTAGTAGGGGTACAGCCCATTGCTTACAGAACCCAAACTAACTTTGTGAGTGCAGGTACTGGTACAGGTTGGGGAGACTTCCTGGATGCTGGTTTCTATGGAGGGGGATTTGAGCAGTCCCAGCTTCAGGGGAATCCATTCATTGAACCTGAAAGAAAGACAGAGTGGGAAGTCGGAACTGACCTGAGATTTTTCCGAGATAAGCTTACGCTTTCTGCTACTTACTACCAAAACAGAATTGAGGGACTCCTCTTTGATGTATTAGTGGCTCCTTCTACTGGTTTTACAGAGCGTTATGATAACGCTGGGGAGATGGAGAATAGAGGGATTGAATTAGAAGGTACGTACAATATTGTGAGAAATAATGATTGGAATGCCAATGTATTCTTCAACGTCAATGCGAATAGAAATGAAGTAACCCAACTGTCTGGAACAGAGTCTATCCTGCTGGCTGGATTCACTAATGCTGGTACAAGGGCGGTAGAAGGGGAACAAATAGGGGTACTGTGGGGAGGTCTTTGGGACAGGAATGAAGATGGAAGTCTTGCCCTTGATGCTAATGGCTTCCCACAAGCAGCTGCTGAAGCAGGGATCTATGGTGATCCTAATCCAGACTGGAGAGGAGGAGTAGGATTTGACGTGAGCTGGAAAGCCCTTAGCTTGAATGTACTAGTAGAGACCTTCCAGGGAGGAGATTATAGTGAAGCCACTCGTGGGGTATTATATACTTTCGGAAAGCACGGTGATAATGGAAATGAAGTTACACCAACTACAGATTTGGTCAACTATTCTGGAAATGTAATTCCTGCCGGTCAGCTAGTAAGAGGAAATATTAGAGACTTTGGTGCGGGACCAGTACTGCTTGACCAGTCCTGGTATACTACCTTGGGTAGTGGATTTGGTTCTGTAAGGGAGCAGTTTGTAACGGATGGTTCCTGGACACGTCTACGTGAGGTTACCTTGAAGTATAGATTAGCTAATAACTTTATCCGTAATACACTGAAGTTGCAGTCTGTTGAGTTGAGCGCTACTGGGCGTAACCTGGTTCTTTGGACTGACCTAATAGGAGTAGATCCGGAAACCAGCTTGACTGGTGGATTTGGTCAAGGTCTGGAATACTTTACTAACCCTGGTACTAAATCTTATGTCTTTACCCTTAAGATCAATTACTAATCAATCAGTTAATAATGAAGATATTAAATAGATTCATTCTCGCATTTCTAACCCTCTTTTTGGTTACTTCCTGCGAGGATATAGTTGAAGGGTTGAACGTAAACCCAAACGAAGCTACTGATGCCCCTGACCCACTGGTACTGACAGCTGCCCAGATAGCACATGCGGTTTCCATTGAAGGACATGCTAATCGGGTGGTAAATATGTGGACAGGCTACTTTAATGGTGCTGATAGACAATATAATGACTACGCACTATATAATGTAAACGCTGGTAACTTTAACACAGCGTGGAATAATGTATACCAAGGTACAGTGGCTCAAACTAGATTAATCATTAGTAGAGCAAGTGTAAGAAGGGAGAGACAAATCAATGGAATTGCAAAACTAATTGAGGCTAGTGTTTTAGCTACAGCTACCCAAAGATGGGGAGATATACCTGTCTCACAAGTAGTGCAACCTGATTCCCTTCCAAATCCCGTTTTTGATGGACAGCTCAATTCTGTATATCCATTATTGTTGGACCAAATTGATGATGCTATTCGTGATCTTGAATCGCGTGAAGGAATTTCGATAAGTACAGCAAATGCAGATATTTACTACAGTGCAGATAATGATAAGTGGCTAGCCTTTGCACATACCCTAAAGGCTAGGTTGTATATGGATTTAAAGGATTATGCTAATGCCTACGCGGAAGCTTTACAAGGAATTTCTAGTGCAGATGGAGATCTTATCACTCCCCACGGAGATGTTAATGATGGGAATACCAACTCTGTATATGATTTCTTAGTTGCCAGTAGGTCTGGTGATATGGATGCTGGGGTAGGAGAGGATGGTGCTGGTGAGCAGGTGTTAGCTGCTGACCTGCTAGACCCTTCTCAGCCTGAGTATAGAGGCAATGCCAAGACTGATGAGTCAGCTCGTTTTAACTATGTCTACTTAGATAATGGTGCTGACAGTTTTACAGGTCGTTTGGAGCCTAACTATTTAGGCGTTTCCACAGGTGATGCTTATAATGGACTATTTGCCAGAGATGCAGGATTTAGAGTAGCTACTTATGCAGAGAATGTTCTCACCTTAGCAGAGGCCGGGTTCAGAACTAATGGATTTGCTACCGGACTTCAACACCTAAATGAGTTCCGTGAGTATATGAATGGGGGTGGATATATAGATCCTACTGTTCAGGCTTTATTCACTTTCCAGTATGATCCTTATGAAGCAGCTGATTTTGATGCAGGAGGCGTAGCTAACACAGCTGCACTATCTGCAGATGATGCCCTTCTATCAGAAATTCTGGAAGAGAGATATGTAACATTCATCGGTTCCTCTTTAGGATGGAATGATTTAAGAAGAACGCAGAATGATGCTGTTGGAATAGACGTGAGCATGGTACTAAACAGAGGTGCCGCATTCCCACAGCGTCTGATATACGGACAGGATGAGTTGAATTCTAATGTGAATGCGCCTGATCCAGTTCCTACTGTTTTTGATGTTATGGAAGTGTTCAGATAAGGCAGTTTACTAGATAAACTAGCGTTTCTTAAAGTGATAGGTTGTCCTGGTATATGGGACAACCTTTTTTGTTAGCCTAAGTAGTTCATGTTCCCAAGAGTATTCGCCTCAGCCGGGAAAGCTCACTTGATGTCAGATATGTTGGGGGCTTCTCTTCTTTCTGGTACACCCATACGCTTTTGTCACACCTACTTATAGGTTCCAGTACCTCTAAAGACACTACATCATCGGTCAAAATGGGACTTTTAGCGGTCCGTACCAGAAATAAAGGCTGAAATGCCCTCCTGTACCCCAGAATAAGAAAATGTGTGGAAGGGGATAGGTTAAATAATCATAAAATAGAGCTAGCTTATCAACATAATTAACTGAAAATCAGATGATTATTTATAGGGGGTGTTAAAAAATCTCTCTTCTCCTTGAAGTAGGGGCTACCTTCTAGCTCATAATTCGATCTAAAAATATATCACTAAAAATATATGTAATTCTTTTTACCCTTTTTGTACCTTTTTCATCCCCTCTGATCCTGCCTTCTATCTTGTCAGATGGATTTGATATACGTGAGAATTCATATGATGAAAAACGGATGCTTTTTTGAAAAGCCATTTTCTTGAGAATAATAATAAAAATCTGATAATGAATGATTTATGAGAAAATGAATCCTTAAAAGATCGAAAAGCTTTCTTTTTTGACATATATGCAAAAAACAGGACGGTTTAAGATTTTATAGGGCGAATTTTCCTCTCCTATAGACCTTTTTGGGTTGCATAGGCCTATGTTAATCATTTGTTAAATTTAGAGAAAATCTGTTGTTTTGATGATTGTGTACTTATGTACAAGTTTTTTCTAACAACTGTCAACTTAAAAGCCACTTTATGAAACGATTGTTACTTTTCGTTGCAGTGGGCATATTGTCTTTCTCTTGTCTAATGGCACAAAAGACAATATCCGGTACTGTAACAGATGCAGTGACACAGGAACCTGTTGAGGGTGCTGCTGTCCTGATTAAAGGTACTACCATAGGTGCCTACACAGATGGAGATGGGGCTTTCAGTATTCTTGCACCTGATGATGCAACTATACTGTTGGTTACTTTCGTAGGGAAAAAGTCTGTGGAAAGAGAGATAGGAAGTAACTCTACTATGAACTTCGAGCTAGCAGACGACTTCCTGGAATTAGATGAAGTAGTAGTAACAGCCTTGGGTATTCAACGTGATGAGAAAGCCTTAGGATATGCTGTACAGAAAGTAGATGGAGACGTCATTAACCGCTCCGGTGCTACTAATCCAGTAGATGCTCTAGTAGGAAAAGCTGCTGGTGTACAGATTACTCGTTCTTCTGGTTCTGTAGGAGGTGGATCTAGAATCCTAATTCGTGGAGTGACCTCTATGATAGGAAATAACCAGCCGTTAGTAGTAATAGACGGTGTACGTGTTAATAATGAGACTCTTCTTTCTCAGGCATCTACAGCAGGTACTGCTGCTTCTAACCGCCTGATGGACCTTAACCCAGAAGATATTGAGACCATAAACGTATTGAAAGGTGCTGCTGCGACTGCACTATATGGTACTGCTGGTTCTACTGGGGTAATCTTGATCACTACTAAGAAAGGACAGAATAATAGCTTCTCAGTAGACTTTTCTACTTCTGTGAGCTTTGATAACATTACGCAGATGATTGACCTGCAGGATGAATTTGCGCAGGGTAGATTAGATGCTAATGGCGTACCATTCTACAGAGATCCCTCAACTGGTGAATCTGGTAGCTGGGGACCAAGAATGTCAGACCTGGAATTTTCTACTGATCCTAACCACCCAAATGCACCTCCAGCAAGAGCTTTTGGGCCCGATGGTAGCTATCTATATGACAATAATGGATTCTTAGTACCTGCTGGTACTGGTAATGGAGTTCCTGCTAATGTGTATGATAATGTAGATCCTTTCTACCAGACAGGTAATCAGTTTAATAACTCTTTAGCTATCTCTGGTGGAAACCAACTAGCTACTTTCCGTCTGTCTATTTCAGACTTAAGATCTACCGGTGTAGTGCCTAATGAGGAATATGATCGTACTACCATTAAATTAGCTTCTACGCTGAATCCTATTGAAGGACTAAAAATTTCTGGTTCTTTCAATTATACTAAGTCAGACTACATACGTGTACAGCAGGGATCTAACACATCTGGTCTTCTGCTAGGACAGCTGAGAACGCCTTCATCCTTCGATAACACTAACGGATTCTCTCCCGAGGATGCTGTCGATCAGGTTACTGCTTACCAGTTTGCTGACTTTAGCCAAAGAAACTACCGCGGTGGTGGTGGTTATGATAACCCATACTGGATTGTAAATAATGCCTTAGGGTTTGAAGATGTAAATAGATTATTCGGTAATGTAAAGTTCGACTATACAGTGAATAACTGGGTAGGATTCGGATTGAACATAGGATATGATGTTACCACTGATATAAGAAAGCAGGAGTTCGAGATTAACTCAAGAACCAATGCTGGTGGTGCAGTAGAGCACAATGAATTCAATACGCAGCAGTATGACCTTTACCTAAACATGCTAGGTAGCGGAGACTTGACTGAGCAAATTGGGTTAAGCTATGTGTTAGGGGTGAATGCCTTCAACTTTGAAAACCACAGAACTGAAACACGTGGTGATGGTCTTGTATTCCCTGGATTTATTGATTTGAGTAATGCTACTCAGATTTCTGGTTTTGAGGATATTACTCGTTTCCGTCAGTTAGGATTCTTTGCTTCTCTGGAATTAGACTGGAGAAATATTGTTTACCTGACAGCTACCGCAAGGCAAGACTACGATTCAAGACTGGGTAATCCATCTGATTTTGATCTGGGTGATACTGGGTTCTTCTATCCTTCTGTATCGCTTTCATTTGCTTTCTCTGAGCTATTACCTGAGAGTTCTGTATTCTCATTTGGTAAAATCAGACTGTCTTATGCTCAGGTAGGATCTCCTCCACCTAACGCTTACTCCACAGCTTCTGTATTCGTTTCTCCTTCTATTGGAGATGGATGGGGTGATAATATTGGCTTCCCTATCAACGGAGTATCTGGTTTTGACCAGTCCTCTCTACTAGGTAACGGAAACCTAACACCAGAGCTTTCTACTACTTATGAAGTAGGACTTGATCTTCGTTTCTTCGAAGGAAGATTAGGATTTGATGCGACATACTACCGTACAGAAACTGAGGATGCTATCTTGAATGCTTCTCTAACACCTTCTACTGGTTATACTAACGCGTGGTTGAACGCTGGTGAAATGACTTCACAAGGGGTAGAATTAACCCTGAATGCTGTACCATTTAGAACTAATAATTTTGAGTGGAATACACAGGTGAACTTCACTAAATCTGAGAGTATTGTAGACAGATTAGCGCCTGGAGTTGAGCGTCTATTCCTGGCAGGTTTCAACACTGCTGGTACATACCTGGTTGAAGGTAACCAGTACGGAGCCATCTTTGGTGGTGCATACCTACGTACAGAAGCTGGAACTGATGCTGACCAGAGTCTGAACATCCCAGGAGGAGCAGTAGTAATTAATGATGACATTAATTCTTCTGAATTTGGATACGAGGCTGTAGACCCTACACAGAGAGCTATCGGTAATCCTAACCCTGACTTTATCATCGGATGGAATAACACTATCAGATTCCAAAACTTTACATTCAACTTCCTCATTGACTGGAGGGAAGGTGGAGACTTATGGAACGGTACTGCATGGGCGCTTTCATTCTTTGGAAGATCACAGCTTACTGCTGAAACTCGTGTAGAAGCTCCTACACCTATAGAAGGTGTTAAGTCTGACGGTACACCTAATGATATTCCTGTTGTAAGAGACAGAAAC